>JAFAHT010000599.1 GCA_019237095.1 Planctomycetaceae bacterium | reverse complement strand
AATGGCCTGACGGAATCGCATTTGAGGAGCCGATCGCGGGCCGCACTAGCCTTTCTGCTTGACTCCTCTGACATTTGAGCCGGGGGAATAAAACGGGCCGGGTGGCCCCGGGGGATTGCTCCCCCGGGGCTGCCACAGATCCGGAATTTTAGAGGGGGAAGGGGAAACCCGAGGCTCTGACCGAGCCCGCCGGGCGCCCCTTCCCTACTCGGCTTTAGTTATATCCGCCGGGGTATGCCCGCAACGCGATCATGTTTTTCAGCAGTCTCGCCCTCAAGGGAGGACAGCTCGAAGCCACTCAGGGATGGGTTCCTGGAGGTGACGCAGTTGCCCCTGATCGAAAACGGCCACCTGACGGTAAGGGACATTCAGGTCGCTATTGTCGTAAATCAGGACATGGGGCAACTGCGCGATGGCGGCCTGGAGGTTGGCGAGCGTTCGAGGAAACCTCGACCGAAGCTTGTCGTCGGGAACATCATGACCGCCTTGCGAAACTCGCATCGCCACACGCTCTGCCGACTGATCGGGGCCGGTGAGGCCGATGTAACACAACACGACAACGTAGCCGCACCGAGCGGCTTCTGCCAGAAACGCGACCTTGTCGCCCGCCGGATCGGAGAAAACTGTCTCAAAGACGAAACTTTCCCCACGCCCGACCAGTGCCTGTCTCAGGGCATCTGCCAGACGAGCCGCGTCGTACGGCTCGACTCCCAGTTCGGTGGCCAGCACATCGGCGTTCACGAATCGCAGCCCGGCCGAGGCCAGATGCGCGCGGAAGAATGTGGTCTTCCCGGCTCCATTCGGACCGGCAATCGCCACAAGAATCGGCCGGCGATCAAACTCGGCGAACTCCATCAAGGGCATGAGACCGCCTGGAATTCCCGACCGACGAATCGCCCCTGCGTTCGCGTGCCATCGGCATCGACGCGAACCACCAGCCCCGGCGAGCCGGGAAGTGGCTGATAGTGGGGAAACGGACCCGACTCGAGGTATTCCACAACACGCTGGCGTCCCGCAGCCGAATCAACCGAGGTCAGGCACTCCGACAGCGGGACTGCCGCGCCGGCTCGCCGTAGTGCGAGTGCTCGGGAGCCTTCGAGCAACGGTTCGATCGCTCGGCCGAGCTGCGCCCAGAACTCGATCTGACCAGCAATCGAGCGCTCCGCAAGCTCTGCTGTCAGTCGGGCATCAAGGATGAGTTTGTCGGATATCTTGACAGGTTGGCTCATACGGCCATAGTAGCATTTTGCTACCACCCTGGCAAGTAATGGGCGGTCATTGCGGGCGGATCGCCTTGCCAAGCCGCTCGGTCAATTTCCGCTTCTTCTCTTCCCAATACTCCGAAGTGACGGGGACCGGCTGGCCGGAATCCAGCCCTTCGAGCAGGAGGGCGTCGATCCGCTCCTCAGCCTTTCGCTTCTGGTCGGCCCGGATCAGGTCGCGGACATATTCGCTGACACTGCTGTAACCGCCCTCGGTGACGCGTTCCTGCACGAAGTGCTTCATCGACTCGGGCAGGGCGATATTCATGGTATCCATAGGCGTGACCTCCTGCCGCCCATTATGCCGCCGTTGGCAGTTATTGTCAATTCATTGCCAACCTGGCTGGTGAGTGCACGCAATCAATGGTCGGAACCGAATAGAGGTAAGGAGGTGGGGCCATGAAAATCGCCTCGATCGCGGAAATCAAGTCCCGATTCAGCGCCTTCCTCAAGGCGAGTGAGCAGGGGCCGGTGGTCGTCACCCGGAATGGCAAACCTGTTGCTGTTCTTCTCTCATTGGAAGACGAAGACGAACTGGATCGTCTTGTCCTGGCCTACTCGCCGCGATTTCGGTCGATCCTCGAAGCCGCCAGGGAGCAACTCCGGAGCGGATCGGGGATCCCTCACGAAGCGTTCTGGCAGGACCTTGACCCGGAAAAGACAGCTCGCCCCGAGGTCGTCCGCGGAAAACGGAGATGATCGCTGGAGCGTTGGCTTGGGCGGGAGCAAATAGGCCTACGGTCCGTTACAATGACCCGTGGAGGTGCCCCCATGCCGATTCTAGAATTGAGCGAAGCGCAAGTCGTGGAGTTGGTGAAACAGTTGCCGCCGGAGCGTCAGCGGGCGGCACTGCTGGCGTTGGCCGCGGGTGCTGCGCAGCGGCGCGAGGATCGGATTCAGTACGCGGAAGGGCAATTGCGACGTGTCAGCACTGAGCATGGCCTGGAATGGGATAAGATGTCGGAGGACCAACGCGAAGTTTTCATTGACGATCTTCTGCACGAGGATCGTCCGTGCGGAAAATAGCGGTCTTCGACACCAATATCCTGTTCTCAGGAGTCGGCTGGAAGGGCAAGCCTTTCCTCTGCCTCGAATTGGCGCGCGCCGGCATGGTCGATGGCGTGACCTGCCGCGAATTGCTTGACGAGTTGGCGGAGAAGCTTCAATCGAAGCTCTCCTTCAGTCCGGAGCAGACGCTCGATACGGTGGCGGATCTGCTCACGTTCCTGCGCGTCGTTCCCATCACCGGTAAGCTCAAGGCCATTCCCGCTGACCCAGACGACGACAAGGTCCTGGAATGCGCATCGGCGGTTGGGGCAACACATATCATCACAGGAGACCGCCGGCACTTGCTGCCGTTGGGGACTTTTCAGGGAATCCCCATTCTGACTGCTGCGGATTTCCTTGCCGTGGCAACTGCCCCATGAGAATAAAAGGCCGGTGGATGCGCCTGAGGAGGTGTGGCCTGAACTCCGCGTTTCTCGGACTTTTCTGTGCCAGTGGTAGCACCACAAGGAACCGTGGAACCCTCAGCCGACTGAAAATGGGATCGTTGAGCCGTGAGCCTGGATAGATTAGGCAAAGTAGGCAATGAGAGGTCAGAGTCGAAGAGACTGCTGATTGATTGCCCATCTTACTTGTCTTCCTGCGCCGGCCATGACGTCGGACCCAAGGGGGCTCAGAGATTCCGGCTCCACGGTTCCCTGTGGTGCTACCAGGACTTTCTGAACTGCGGAAATCTCTACATTTCTCTACATGCAGTTCCAGCTTGTCAGGCCGTTGATACCCGTCTCGGCGCGCTGCATCGACGGTGGACTCCGACGATTCACAGAGGTAGTGCCCTACGAACAGTCTCTGCCGGTAGCTGGGAAGAAAACCAGCAGGTCGCAGGACGCGACGTCGGCAATGCGGGAATGAAACGACCCTGGGTTGCCGTTGACCCGGATCGCCGGATCACTACAATTTGCCTCAAGTTGTCCCGAGTCAAGAGTTTTGAACGATCAAGGCGGAGCGATGCCGGAAGAGCCGCGGGAGAGCCTGGAAGCTGTTCGGATGGAGAAGTTACGGCGAATCGCCGACCTCGGGCTGGACCCTTGGGGAGGGCGGTTCGACGGCCACCAGGCGGTTGCCATGGTCCGCGAGCTGTCGGTTCCCAAGGCCCAGGAGGGTCAGCAAGCCGAGCCCGGGCCCGCCGTCCGGGTGGCCGGGCGGATCGTGCTCAAGCGGGGGCAGGGCAAGGTGGTCTTCCTCGACCTCCGCGACTGGACCGAACGAATCCAGATCTTCGTCGGCAAGAAGCAGGTTGGCGACCTGGGCTGGAACCTGGTCGAACTGCTGGACCTGGGTGATCTGATCGGGGTTGACGGCACGCTCGGATACACCAAGACCGGCGAGCTGACCGTCTTTGCGTCGAGCCTGACCTTCCTGTCCAAGAGCCTCTTGCCCCCGCCCGAGAAGTGGCATGGACTCACCGACGTCGAGCAGCGGTACCGCCGCCGGTACGTCGATCTGTTCACCAATCCCGAGTCGCTGCAGACCTTTCTGGGTCGGTCGAAGATCATCACGACCTTCCGCAAGGTCTTGGCCGAAAAGGGTTTTGTGGAGGTCGAGACGCCCACCATGCAGGCCATCGCCGGAGGCGCGGCGGCCAGGCCATTCATCACCCATCACAACACCCTGGACATTGACCTGTTCCTGCGAATCGCCCCCGAGCTCTACTTGAAGCGGCTGCTGGTCGGGGGCATGGAGCGGGTCTTCGAGATCGGACGGGTCTACCGCAACGAGGGCATCAGCCCCAAGCACAACCCCGAGTTCACCATGCTGGAGGCGTACCAGGCCTACGGCGACTACCACGCAATGATGGACCTGACCGAGGCCTTGATTTGCGGGTCGATCGAGGCCCTCGGCGGCGGATATCAGCGTCCCTGGGGCGACTCCACCATCGACTTCACGCCTCCCTGGCCCCGGCGCACCTATGCCGAGCTTCTGGCCGAGCACGCCGGAGTCGATCCGCTCGATTTCGCGTCGATCAAGGCCCGCGCGGACGAAAAGGGAATCGCCACGGAGGGCAAGGACCCCAACGTGGTCACGAGCGCGCTTTTCGAGGAGGTGGTCGAAGACCGCCTGACCGGTCCGATTTTCGTGATCGACTATCCGGCAGCCCTCTGTCCGCTGACCAAGCGAAAAACCTCGAACCCCGCGGTGGCCGAGCGATTCGAGCTTTATATAGAAGGCATGGAGCTGGCCAACGCCTACACCGAGCTCAATGATCCTCTCTTGCAGGAGCAACTGTTCCGCAGCCAGCTCGCGGGATTGCCCGAGGAAGAGTCGATGGCCAAGATGGACGACGACTTCGTCCGGGCCCTCAAGCACGCCATGCCCCCGGCCGGCGGGCTGGGCATCGGTATCGACCGCCTCTGCATGATCCTGATGAATCGGCCGAGCATCCGCGACGTGATCCTGTTTCCGCTCATGCGGCCGCGGTCGCCGGGTCCCGCGGACCCGGGTGACCCCGTGGGTGAACCATTTCCCAGTTGACAGAGCAAGGCCCGAGGCGAGAGTCGCCGAACCAACCCAGGGAAGGAGTGGTCGACGTGTACAAGTACCTGCTCTGCTGGCGCTATCTTCGCACTCGCTACATCGCGCTTGCCAGCGTGATCAGCGTCATGCTCGGGGTCGCCACGATGATCGTGGTCAACTCGGTGATGGCCGGGTTCTCGGACAAGATGCGCGACCGGCTGCATGGTGTTCTTGCCGATCTCGTGGTCGAATCAGCCTCGTTTGATGGCTTCGACAACTTCGAGGAAGTCATGGCCCGGGTCCAGGAGGCAGGGGGTGACGATGTTCTCGCCATGGCTCCGACCATGGAGACTCCGGGCATTCTCAAGTACCGGGTTGGCAGCGGGTCGATGACGCGGCCGGTTCAGATCATCGGCGTTCGGGCCGCGGAACGGGCAAGAACCGGTGATTTCGCCGAGTTCCTCTTCGACGAGAAGGGCGAGAAGGTCGAGCCGTCCTTCCAGGTGCCTGAGCGGCTCAAGGAGATCTCGCCGGCCGGGGCCCGTCTGAAGGAAATCGAAGGGGAACCGGAAGACGCTTTCAAAAGAGCCCTGCAGGAGCAGCTCGAGATCCAGAGGCGCCAGCAGGTTCCCGATCAGGGCGCGATCATCGGCTATGCGCTGGGGACATGGCACCCGGGGAAGGGTCAGCCTGACGTCTACCTCGCGCACCTCGGCACCAAGATCAGCCTGGCTTTCCCCACGTCCGGCAAGAAGCCAGAGGCGGGTTTCGACGAATTCACGGTCGTGGGTTTTTTCAAGAGCGGAATGAGCGAGTATGACTCGACACACGTTTATGTTCCGCTCGAGAAGTTGCAGAAGACGCGACTGCTGCTTGGGCCCGACGGTAAAGGGGCCGTCAACCAGATCCAGATCAAGGTGAGGCCGGGAACGAATCTCGATCGGCTGGCCGACCGGCTGCAACCGGCCCTGGATCGGCTGCACCCGATGTTCTTCAAGGTGTGGACCTGGGAGCAGAAACAGGGGCCCCTGTTGGGCGCGGTGGCGATAGAGCAAAGCATCCTGAACATCTTGCTCTTCATGATCATCGCCGTCGCCGGGTTTGGCATCCTGGCGATCTTTTCGATGATCGTGGTCGAGAAGACGCGAGACATCGGCGTCATGAAGGCGCTGGGCGCATCCACCAGCGGGATCCGCGGGATCTTCCTGGGTTACGGGCTCTTGCTGGGCGCCGTGGGTAGCGGGGTCGGCATGATCGGCGGCTTGCTCTTCGTCCGCTACATCAACGAGATCGAGAAAATCTTGAGTGTGGTCATCGGCCGCAAGGTCTTTGACGACTCGATCTACTACTTCGACATGATCCCGACCCTGGTCGAGCCGCACACCCTGATCGCGATTGTCATCGGCGCGCTTTTCATCGCCGTCCTTGCCAGCGTCTGGCCGGCTCAGCGAGCGGCCCGGCTGCACCCCGTGAAGGCCTTGCGATTTGAATGATCAGAGCGGCAGGGCAAGTCCGAAATCCTTATCCTCCACGATCCTTTTTCTCAGTTCTTCCCAGGGAAGGCGGGGACGATGGCAAGTCATATCGCGGCGGTCGGCCTACGCAAGAGTTACTGGAAGGGGCCGAACGAGGTTCCGGTCCTGCGGGGGGTTGATCTGGAGGCCGAACGCGGCGAGATGGTCGCCGTAGTGGGGGCCAGCGGGTCGGGCAAGAGCACCCTCCTGCATATCCTTGGCCTGCTCGACGCCCCCGATGCGGGGACGGTCCTGGTGGATTCCCAGCGCATCGACAACCGTCCGGAACGGCATCGGGATTCGATGCGCAACCACCTGTTCGGCTTCATCTTCCAGTTTTATCACCTGCTTCCCGAGCTGACCGCGCTGGAGAACGTGATGATGCCCAGCCTGATCCGGCACGGCGCGTGGTCCTACTGGAAGGAGAGGCGGCGGATCCGCCACGAGGCGGCGGAGTTGATGCAGCGCGTGGGTCTGGGGCATCGGCTCGATCATTGCCCCACCGAGCTCTCCGGCGGCGAGATGCAGCGGACGGCGATCGCTCGGGCGCTAGCCGGCCGTCCATCAATCCTGCTGGCCGACGAACCGACCGGAAACCTTGATGCCGCCAGCGGACAGGGGGTGCTCGACCTGCTCCGCGACTTGAACCGGGAGCGTGAGCTTACTATGATGTTGGTCACGCACGATCCGCACATAGCCCAGCAAGCCGACCGGGTCGTTCGGCTCGCCGAGGGGCGAATCGAGGAGTGGGTTCCCGCGCTCTTGTGAAGCAGTGACCAGGGCGTGAGCTCGCGGCGTCGGCTGAGCGTTCGTTAATGCAGGAGGACCGCCGATGAGCCCAAAAGTTTATATCAGCGGAAAACTCTATGGCAAGAACGACGCCAGTATCAGCGTATTCGACCACGGACTACTCTACGGCGACGGGGTCTTCGAGGGAATTCGGTCCTACTCGGGCAAGGTCTTCCGGCTCCAGCAGCATGTGGACCGGCTTTATGACTCGGCCTCGGCCATCTTTCTCCAGATCCCCATGGCTCGGGAAGAAATGGCCCGGGCGATCGTTGACACTCTGGCCGTCAACAAGCTGGTGGACGCCTACATCCGCGTTGTCGTCACGCGGGGCGCCGGAGGCCTGGGCCTTGACCCCAGGAAAACGACTGACCCCCAGGTCATCATCATCACCGACCAGATCAGCCTCTACCCCGAGGAACTTTACGAGCATGGACTGAAGATCATCACGGCGGGCACGACGCGCAACCACCCTAATGCCCTCAACCCCCGGATCAAGTCGCTCAACTACCTGAACAACATTCTTGCCAAGATTGAGGGCACCAATTCCGGCTGCCTCGAAGCGCTCATGCTCAATCATAAGGGCGAGATTGCCGAGTGCACAGGCGACAACGTCTTCATCGTCACCCGGGGAATCCTCCACACTCCCTCGATCGACTCGGGCATTCTCAAGGGAATCACTCGCGACGCCGTGATTGAACTGGCGCGCTCCGCCGGCCTCACAGTCGTCGAACGGACCATGGATCGCTACGATGTTTACACAGCCGACGAGTGTTTCTTGACCGGCACTGCCGCCGAGCTGATTGCCGTGGTCGAGTGCGACGGACGAATGCTGGGCTCGGGCCGGCCGGGACCGATCACCCGGGACCTTCGCCAGCGGTTTGGAAGCCTGGTCCGCGAGGAGTGCTAGGCACCCTGCACGAGGAGATCTCTGCGTGGTCGAAATCAAGAGGGTGCTCGCTCCGACCGATTTCAGCGCCCACTCGGAAAAGGCCGTCCGCTTTGCGTGCGCGCTGGCGGAACGGTTCGGCGCTGAGCTGCATCTTGTCAATGTCCTCTCGGAGATCATTCCGGCGGGGCCGGATCCTCTGCTCATGCCGGTCATGCCGCCGCAGTTTTACCAGGAGAACGAAAACCGGGCCAAGGAGACCCTGCGCAGCCTGATCCAGCCTTCCTGGGGCAAACCGACCAGGCTGGTTACGGCGGTGCGGTGGGGAAGCCCGGTGGAGGCCATCGTCGATTACGCGCAGGAGCAGCAGATCGACATGATCGTCATCGCCACCCACGGCCGGACGGGCCTCAGCCACGTCCTTCTGGGCTCGGTGGCCGAGCGCATCGTCCGTGAGGCGAGCTGCCCCGTCCTGACCATCCGCGATTCCCACCGCGTCGCGCCGGCCGGCGACGGAGGAGCTTGACCACCGTGCCTTCAACCCGGCCCCAGCCAGCGCGACGCATCGTTTTTCGTGGTTTGAAGATCGATCTGGCCCTGCAGAGCGTGGTGCTGGCCGACGGGACCATCGCCGACCGCGAGGTGGTCGTCCACCGCGGTGCTGTTGCCCTTGTTCCCATGGTTGACGAGAACCACGTTTGCCTGGTCAGAAATGATCGCCATGCCGTGGGCGAGACGCTGCTGGAAGTCCCGGCGGGAACCATCGACGAGGGCGAGACCCCCGACCAGACCGCTCAGCGCGAGCTGGCCGAGGAAACCGGCTACCGGGCCGGCCGCACCACCCGCATCCGCGACTGGTTCGTCTCGCCGGGCGTCATGACCGAGCGAATGTTCCTCTACCTCTGCGAGGACCTCCAGCCCGGTCCCACCCACTACCAGCCCGACGAGCGGCTCCAAACAGTGATTCTCCCCTGGGACGAGGCGCTGGCCATGGCTCATGACGGCCAGATCCAGGACGCAAAGTCGATCCTCGCACTCTTGATTTCCGATCACTTGAGGAAGCCCCACCAAGGTCGCTGACGCTGCATGTTTGCCCTCGACGTTTGGCGGATCGAGCTGGAGTGATCCTTGGCGTTCGCCTGCCCTGGAGCAATGAGGAAAGCGCCAGCAGCTCGAACCCATTGTCCGTTCGCGCCAGGAACTCGCGCCGGTTGAGCGGGTTGATCGGCGGAGCGGCCGAGCAGGGGCCAGGGCAGCGGGGAGGAGCGGGGCGGTTCGACATCAGCGGGTCCTTTTCGATTTGTCCGTCGGTCACGCTCTTTCATCCAGTTCGGCGAAGAAATCGGCCAGCACGAGATGAAACCCTGTGAGAGCATTTCCGCACGCGAGCGTCTGACTCTGATCGAGGACTCGAGGCTGATCCTGACCTCTCTCGTAGACTGCCACGGTACGCTCCTCGGGATCAATCAACCATACGACTTCGACGCCGGCCTCAAAATACTCCCTTCGCTTCCGAACCATCTCAGCCTTCGTGTTGCTTGGGCTCAGCACTTCCACAGCGAGATCCGGTGCTAGTTGTGGGACTGGCTCTACAGGTACGCACCGACCCGGAACGCGGCCCCAGGAGGTGAAGGCTACATCAGGGGCTCGCACAAGTCCTGGAAACAACCTGATCGTTCCATCAGCACCCGTGACAAGGCCGAGCTTCCGCGGACGGACAAAATCCCTTAAGAGCGCTCCCAGTGCGAGCGCCAGGAGTGATTCGCGAAGTCCCACGGCTTTCTCCACGAGTACTCCGTCCACCAGCTCGCACAGCCGCCTCTTGCTGGCATTCACCTGGAGCAGATCCGCCTCGTTGGCCGATCCCGGCGCTGGCTTTGCCAGAATCCGGGACAGAGGGATTCCCCCCAGGCGGTCCACCAGGTCCTGGAGCGTTGGGGTCTCGGCCGTCACTGAAGATTCCACAACCGCGGTGGCCATGTCCCCATCCTCCCGATCACGGAACATACAAGAACTCATGCGTCCTCAGGCCGGTGGGGCGAGATCGCGGGCCAGCAAAGCGCGCGGGGCAGTTTGTCCCATTGTGCGGAAAGCTCCCGGTTCGGACAAGAGAGCCTGAACCGGAGGCCCCGACTGGGTTATCGTAGACGGCGTGGAATCCGTTCGTCCTCGAGCCCTCATCGCGGAGGTCCCTTGGCCCAGATCGAGCTCCATCAGGTCAGTAAGGCGTTCGCCCCAGGGGCGCTGGCGCTGGATCGGATCGACCTGGTCATTGCCCAGGGAGAGCGCATGGTCGTGCTGGGGCCCTCGGGCTCTGGCAAGACGACGCTCCTGCGCCTGATCGCGGGGCTGGAGACGCCCGACGCCGGGACGATCCGGATCGGGGGGCGGGACATGGCCGGTGTCCCACCGCACCGGCGCGACGTATCCATGGTCTTTCAGAACCCTGCGCTCTATCCCCACCTCAGCGTCTTCGAGAACCTGGCGTTCGGGCTCAGGGCCCGGGGGGTCGCCCGCGCTGAGCGCCGCCGGCGCGTGCATGCCGTTGCCGAGATGCTGGGCGTGGGACGGCTGCTGGATCGACGGCCCGCCGGGCTCTCGGGAGGCGAACGCCAGCGCGTGGCGCTGGGCCGGGCGGTGGCCCGGGAGCCGCGCGTCTTGCTGCTGGATGAGCCGTTCTCGAACCTCGATCATCCGCTCCGCGCAGCGCTCAGGGGCGAGCTGGTCGAGCTCCATCGCCGGTTTGGCTCGACGGTAGTGCATGTCACTCATGACCAGAGCGAGGCCCTGAGCATCGGCCAGCGACTGGCCGTGGTTCACGAGGGCCGGATCATGCAGGTCGACACGCCTGGGGGAATCTATGAACGTCCGGCACAGCGGTTCGTCGCCTCGTTCGTGGGCAGCCCGGGCATGAATCTGCTCGCCTTGGAAGTCGAGCTCGGAGAGACCACGCTTCAGATCCGCCACCCCGGCGGCAACGAGATCACGTACCCGGTTTCGGTCCATCCCCAGGACACGGTTTTGCCACTGCACGAGCCTGTGCGGCTCGAGCTGGGAATTCGCCCCGAATCGGTCATCATTTCGGGCGAAACCCTGGTCGATCCTGCCGACTGCCGCTACCCCTTCGCGGTGCTTCGCGCCATCGTCCGCGGTGTCGAATTCCAGGGCGGGTCCTGGCTGGTCACGCTACAGGTCGACAGTCAGACCCTGCTGTCACGGACTCCTCGACTCCCGGTGCTGCGGGAAGGGCAACGGGTTGTCGCCCACCTCGAGCTGTGGCGGGCATCGTGGTTCGACCTCTCCACCGGCCGGCGGCTGGAGTTGCATTGCCAGCTCTCGCCCGACGCGATAGCCTGAACGTGTCGTCCACCCTCTGTTGCACTGACCCTCGAAGACCACCATGCGCGACGTCCTACGAACACTGATCGAAGCCCTGGAAGAGGGTCGCGAGCAGATCTTCTGCCAGGTCGTGGAGACAAAGGGTTCGACCCCTCAGAAGGCCGGGGCGGTCATGGTCGTCGATCCCGCCGGTGGTCAAGCCGGAACGCTGGGAGGCGGCTGTGTCGAGAACGAGATCAAGCAGCACGCCATCCGCCAGCTCGGGGACGTGGGGACGACCTTGCGCGCTTTCGTGCTCGACCACGATTACGCCTGGGCAGATGGCCTGATCTGCGGGGGAAAGATGGTGATTGCCATCGAGGCCCTGCGCGGACAGGGCCCGCTGCCGTACTTCCGGAGCCTGCACCGCCTGCTTGAGGCCGGCGAGGGGTTCACCGAGGCCGTGATCGTCAATCCCGAGCGAATCGAGACCGAGGGCGAGAGCGAGGCCGAGGGTATCGCGGCAGGCCGCAGATTCGTTTTCGGACCCGATGGCGTCTGCAAGGCGAGTTGGCCGGCCGGCCCCGTGCCGGCGCGAATCGCCGCGCGGGTCGTTCCTCTACAGGACCGTCCCAGGCCGGAAGTTCGGGGGGGCGTGGCGTGGATCGCCACGCTGCCTCGGGTCCGACTGGTGATCGTCGGGGCCGGGCACGTTGGTCAAGCCGTGGCCAGCCTGGCGGCGGAGGCCGATTTCGACGTCTGGGTGATCGACGACCGCAACCAGTACGCCAATCCTGAGCGATTCCCGACCGCCCAGCAGATTCTCGTGGGCCCGATCGAGGAGGTGCTCGCCTCACTTGAGGTCACGCCCCACACCTACGCGCTGATCGTCACCCGCGGCCACGGGCACGACCAGGAAGCCCTTTATCACCTGGCCCCAACACCGGCTCCGTATGTCGGCCTGATTGGCAGCAGGCGCAAGATCAAGCTGATCTTCGAGAGCCTGCGCGACGCGGGGATCGCCGAGGCCGACCTGGCACGTGTGGCCGCTCCCGTTGGCCTGGACATCGGGTCGCAGACCGTGCCCGAGATCGCCATCAGCATCGTGGCCGAATTGATCGCCCGGCGCAGCCTGGGCCCCAGGGGCCTGGCGCGCCGGCCAAGTGCCGCGAGCATGTCATGAGCTCCATCACCATTCCCGCCATTGTCCCGGCCGCGGGCAAAAGCCGGCGGATGGGCCGGCCCAAGCCGCTGCTGCCGTTCGACGGCCAGCCCTTGATCGGCCGCGTCGTCACGGCGCTTCGCCTTGGGGGCGCCAGCCCGGTTCTCGTGGTCACTCCACCGGCCCAAGCCGCCGAAGGCCCGCCCATCGCCGAGGCCGCCAGGCAGGCCGGGGCTGCCGTGATCACTCCCGCGCACTGGCCCGCCGAGATGCGAGAATCGGCCGAGATCGCCATCGAACAGCTCGGCCGCGACGGCCCGCCCAGCGGGTTCATCCTGGCGCCCGGAGATATCCCGGGCATCACACCCGAGATTGTCCGCTGGCTCCTGGAGCGATCGGCGAAGGCACCCGGCTCGATCGTCATCCCGCGCGCCGCGGGGCGCCGCACTCACCCGATCGTCCTTCCCTGGGATCTCGCCCGGCAAATCCCGACATTACCCAGGCATCAGGGAATCAATGCTCTGATGACGGCCCACCCCGAGCGCGTCATCGAGATCGAAGTTGCTCACCCGGAACTGGCCGACGAGCTCAATACGCCCGAGGACCTCGAGCGCTGGCGGCGACGTCTCAGGTCCGTGCTGACCATCCGTCTCTTTGCCGTGGCCAGAGAGCGGGCCGGACGAGCCGAGATCGAGATCAATCTCCCCTTGCCAACGACCGTCGCCGAACTTCGCCTGGTTCTTGCCTTGCAACACCCCGAGCTCGCTGCGCTGGCTCCGAGCGTCTCGATCGCCGTGGATTCCGAGTATGCAACCGATGCCACGCTCATCCTTCCCGGCGCCCAGGTGGCGTTGATCCCTCCGGTCAGCGGGGGATGACGATCAAGAGGAACAGCCGATGATCGAAATCACCGAAGCCCCGATCGACCACGCGGCACTGACCGAGCGAGTTCGGTCCAACCGGGCCGGGGCCATCTGCACGTTTCTGGGAACGGTCCGCGAGCTCACAGGCGATCGGCAGACGCTCGCGCTCGATTACGAGGCCTATCCCGAGATGGCGCTGAAGAAGCTGGCCGAGCTCGAGCAAGAAGCACGCAAGCGCTGGCCGATCATCGAAGCCGCTATCGTCCACCGGGTCGGCCATCTCGACCTGGGTGAGATCAGCGTGGTCGTCGCCGTGAGCTGCCCGCACCGCAACGAGGCTTTTGAAGCCTGCCGCTGGCTCATCGACACTCTGAAGCAAGTCGCGCCGATCTGGAAACGCGAGACCTGGGCCGACGGCAGCCACGAATGGGTCCACCCGGGGTTGAGAGGGCCGTAGCCAGTGTACAAGTGTAGCGAGCCTTCGTGGACGCACCCTCGCAGTGGCATGCTGCAAAATTGCGGTTGACGGGTACTCTTCGTCGATGCCGCGCGCCGAGCTGGGCATCCATGGACTGAACAGATGAGCCGTAAATTGTCTAGAAAAGTCCGAGAAACGCGGAGTTCAAGCAGCCAGAAACGATTCTAGCGAGGACAGGAAGTGCTTGCAGCACCTTGAGTTGGGTATCCAAGGCCTGAAAAGCTGAGGCTGCAACTTGTCTAGAACCTTGTCTAGAAAAATCCGAGCAACGCGGAGGTCAAGCAGCCAGAAACGCCCCGAGCGAGGACAGGCACTGTTGGCATACTGGCCACTCACCACTATTCTCTCGCCACTCGCCACCCGCCCCACCCCGCCGGCCGAAAATTGAAGCTATGAGAGGGAGGTGAAGGTCAACGTGGCCGCAAGGTCGTTGCTCAGGCGGCGGCTGAATGGCGAGGAAATCGAATCACCGACCGGAACCGCCTTGCTTATCGCGAGCCGGCCAGCGCGGGGATCATGATACCGCTCCACACCTTCGCCAAGGGCGATGTAACGGCTACGTACAGAGTTTTACCTTGTTCACGAGCTTGCTGGGCCGTCATCCTCCGCCCGCATGGTTGGACTTGGCCCCTCGCCGCAGCGAGTCGTCTAGCAGCGTGACCAGGTCGGACCGCTGCGTCAAGAGCTGGTCGAGGCTATACTCGTCGAGGACGCCCAGGAACGCATTCAAGGCACGGTGGAGCGCCCCCTTCAACCCGCAGGCTGGGGCGATCGAGCACGTATTCGCCTCCGGGTCGAAGCACTCGACCAGGTCGAAGTGCGGCTCGGTCCGGCGGATCAGCCAGCCGACGTTGATCTCCGACGGGCGCTTGGCGAGCCGCATGCCACCGCCACGACCACGCTGGGCTTCAACTACCCCCAGGTCGGTGAGCGTCTGAACCACCTTCACCAGGTGGTGCCTCGAGATCCCGAATGCCCGGCTGATCTCGTCGGCCGAGACCACCTTCTCGGGATGACAGGCCAGGTAGAGCACCAGGCGCAAGCTGTAGTCGGAGAATTGGGTCAGGTGCACGGAGACGCCTCGTGGGAGCGGGCCGCCCGGGAAAGTGTCGGGGCCGGGTTGACAACAGGCCCTCGGTCTATAATATGGATTCTAGATGCAGATTAAAATCCCCCTGCGAAAGATTCCGTGATCCCGCGGTCGGGGTGCAAGAGCCGGGTTGAGGTGAGAGCCACAAGTCGTTCGGCGAAGGGGAAGGAGGTTACAACGAGGACCACGAGTACTTCGGCGAGCTGGCCAATATCTGACTTGGGGCTGGCCTGGCCGCCGACGTGTTCCGAAAACGGCGGGAGATGTTTTCCACACCGGCAATGACCCCGGGAGCATCACTTGTGGACGTAGCTTAGGGGCACAACACATGTACTATCTTTACGGTTCTCGACCTGGAACACCGAAAAGGCTCGTGGCGACCTTCGACAGCGAGGCGCAACTATTGGCCTACGTGCGTTGGGCGACTTTGTCCGAGCACGATGGTGTGCGCCAGTTTGAGAAGGGGAGCTCGCTGGCCGGCTACCACGGATACAGCCATGCCGGCGAACCTCTGACGAACGATGATGCCGCGACGGTCGACCACAACCCGTCGCCGAGTATGTTGTGATCCGTTTTGTCACCCTCGGCCCTACTTCTCGGCGGGAGAGGAGGCGACGGCAACGAGGACCACGAGTACTCCGGTAAGTTGCCCAACATCTCGTGCCGGCTCCGGGTCGGCAGGACGGCCGTCCCGGGGAAAGGGGCCGAGCTAAGGAGGGGGATCATGAATGCCACCCACAGACTCCATGAGGCGGGCCAGAGCCTCTGGCTCGACAACATCACGCGACGGCTCCTCACGAGCGGCACTTTACGCCGCTACATCGATGAATTCTCGATCACGGGGCTCATCTCGAACCCTACAATCTTCGACCACGCCATCCGGCGTTGAGGCCGGCTTTGCCGGCCGGAAAGGGGCGATGTGATGGTAACTTCAGCAAGCAACCTCGCGCCAGAGAAACAACTCCTCTACGAGCAACTCGTGGACGCGCTCAATGCCCTGTTCGGACTTCACCGCGGCTACCGCCCCGTTCATGCGAAAGGCATCGTCTGTGAGGGGACCTTTAGCCCGGCCGCGACCGCAGCTTCCTTCAGCCGCGCTCCTCATCTCCAGAGCGGCCCGGTGCCGATCACGGTTCGCTTCTCCGACTTCGCCGGCGTCCCCACCGTGCCCGACGGCGATCCGCTGGCCAGCCCGAGA
>JAFAHT010000598.1 GCA_019237095.1 Planctomycetaceae bacterium | reverse complement strand
AGTTGGTCCCACCACTGGGCCGACATGACCTGGCTGTAGCGATAGGCGGGCTCGTCCCAGGTCAGGCCGATGTCGCCCGTGGTGGGTACCAGGGCGATGAGGGCAACCGCAAAGACCAGTAGTGTTCCCAGCCTCCACCTTCCAGATGCCGATCGATCGGAAGCCGTGGCCGCAGCGGGATCAGATCGCTGGGGGGTCTCCTCGCGCTGCGGTCGAGTCGCTGGCTTCGTTTCGTCGGACAACTCTGGCGTATCCAACATCCTCGGTCCCGCTATCCGCAATAGGAGGCCACCGAACTCCGCAAGTCATCATAGATCGAGTCTTCATGAATGCGGAATGGGGAATCAATTCAATTCGTATTCATTCCGAATTTCATATTCATTCCGAATTCCGCATTCCGAAACGGCTTGCCTTTTTGCATCAGTGCGTGGATTGGGAGCTTAGAGATTTTTTATGGCCTGGGAAGACTGTTGGGTTGCAATCGTGGGACGGATTATTTACCCTACCTTACGGGCACACCCGTGATTTACCACAAATGATTGTCGGAGAGTGAGCCTGCGTACGCTCGTCTCCCGCAATCGAGTTTCAGGAGATGCATCGATGAAGAGACACCTATTGACTTTGGTCCTGAGCGGACTGGTCGGGTCGTTGGTTCTGGCTGGCAATGCTGAGGCTTGCCACAAGAAGACTTGCACCTGTGCACCAGCCCCCTGCGCGGTTGTTGTGGCTGCGCCCTGCCCTGCTCCGGCCCCGGTCTGCGCGCCCACATGCGCTCCCAGGACGCATCACGCTATGTTCGGTTGCTTCAAGGGAATGAAGTTTGGCTGTCACAAGAAGGCCGTTTGCGCCGAGCCTGTCGCACCTTGTGCGCCTGTCGCTCCTTGTGAGACGGTCGCTTACTACTCGGCTCCCGTCTACTATTCAGCACCCGCCGTTTACCCCTCTCCCCAAGTTTCGCCTCAGCACTGAACCAGTCCTTTCAGAGCTGCCTTCCTTGATAATTACATGCTCTGGTCATGCGTGGTCATGACAACATGCAATGAGAAGTGCTGGTCGGACGTGAGTGACACGACGCTCGCGTCCGACCGCATTACCTGAGTCCTTGAGCAGCCGGCTTCAAGAGTTCCTTCTCCACATCTGCATGGGCAGCGTAGGGAAAAACCCAGATCAGCGGCACGCTGAACTTGCTGACCACAAGCGCGGGGGTCGATCGCTCTGCAAGCTGCCGATCGATTCGCGACCAGGCGCCCGGGCGATTCTGCATCACATACCAGGCAGGTGGGCCGCGATCGATCGGGTCCAGCCGGCGGGGCAGCTCCCCAGTCTGGCGAAGGTAGAGCCAGGATGTAGGGAAGCTCGCGAAGTGAATGGTCTGGCCGGGTAGGGTATTGTCCCGCAGCCATCGCCGAGCCTCTGAACTCAGGCCGTCCCAGTAGTAAGTTGGCTCCATGCCCAGCCGGGTCGCACCCGGAAGCCCACCCACGAGCGGACTGTAGTAAGACAGGGGCACGGGCATCAGCAGCAAGACGCTGCCGATTGCTTCCACGACGGCGGCCGCAACCGCGATCCTGGCCCAAGGGCCAAACCAGTCGAGGATTTGTCTTGCCCCCATTCCGATCAGCAGAGCCATCACCCCGAAGGCTGGCAGGAACAATCGGACTCCATCGTGACCCGGAGTGTGCCGCAAAGCCCGCAGGGCGACCAGCAGGCCCCAGTTTCCCAGGATCAACAGGCCAAGCGGCTCCGCCTTGTGTTGTCGGAGCGACAGGATTATGCCGGCCAGTCCAAGAAGCAGGAAGCCCACCGGTGTGACCAGGACGGTCCACACCAGAGTGTTGTACCAGGGGAGAGACTCGTTGGGTGTCTGGTAGACGATGCCCAGGAATTGCACCGGGATGGGAATGGTCCGGCCGCGTGTCAGGTTGGACTCGAAGAACCGCAAAATACCCGTGATCGGCTCGGTCCACCAGGGGGGATCAAGCAGAAAAAGAACGGCACAAGCAAGCGGAAGGCCGATCATCAGGACGCGCGACGCGCGGCGATCGCGGGCCCAGCCGGCCCAGACAATCAACGGCAGCGGGAGGAACCAGCCGGTCAGCTTGGTCGCCAGGGCGCAGCCGGCGACCAGCCCGAATGCCACTGACGCAAGATGGCCAATGGTGTCTCGACGCCCCGGCTCGGGCACCGCCACAGCCCGCGCGAACGCGATGATCGCGAGCACCCAGAGTGACGTCAGAACGGCGTCGTAGGTCGCGTAATGGCCGTGGCCAAACAGGTTGGGCTGGAACGTCCATGCCGCGACTGCCACGAGCGCCGGCCCAACCCCCCATCGCCGGGCGCTGAACTGAAACAAGAAACCGGCGGTGCAACTGAAGAGCAGAATTGGACCCAAACGGGCACGTGGCAGATCTTTCCAGGTGGGCGCCAGAAAATCGCCGAGGAGGCCGAGCAATGCATAAAAGGGAGGATGCCCGTGTGGCTCCGCGCGGGCGAACGGCCAGAAATAGGCCAGGACCTCAGGGTTGAAGAGCAACTTGGCGCGGGTATCGATTTGATCGGGACGCGGAGGAGTTGCTCCGACCGGCTGCACCAGCTCGAGAGTGGGTGGGGCCCATCCGGCGGCGAACCGCGACGGATCGCGAAGGGCACGGAACCACTCCCGCAGGCGGGCCTCGCGGCCGAGCGTATAACCCTCGTCCCAGACGATCGCCAGGCGCGGCTCGGTGGCCAGCATGAGCGACAGGGTTGTTAGCCCCACGACCATGCTTGAAAGCACCAGGCGGCCGGGTTGGCGAATCATGAATGGGGCAGAACTGCTCCCCGAGTTGGCGGGCTACGCTGACTAGCGCGATGCCTCGGCTGGCTCGAGCCTTGACAGAGAATCGGCGGTCAGTCGCTCAGGCTCATGCGAGCGAATCAACGCCACTTCCTGGCAGTTGGGAAAGAGCGGACAGCGCACACATTCGTTCCAGATCTTGTGCGGCAGTTCCGCCTTGTCGATCTGATGATAACCACAGCGCTCGAAAAACCCTACGACATATGTCAGGGCAAACACCGAGTCAAGTTCAAGCTCGCGGGCCGCTGTCCAGCAGGCGTCGACGAGTTGCCGGCCGACCCTCTGTCCCTGAGCTTCCTCGGCCACCGCGAGGCACTTCAGCTCGGCCAGATCTTCCCAGAACACGTGTAAAGCTACACACCCGATCACCCGATTCTCGTCGTCGACGGCCACGAGAAACTCGCGGATCGACTCGTACAGCTCGCCCATCGACCTCCGGATCATTAATTTCCGGTCGGCGAAGGTCCGAATCAGCTCATAGATCGCAGGTACGTCGCCAACACGAGCGGGACGGATGTTCAATCGAGGAACCTCCCACGCCGGCGTCAGAGCCGAGTTATCGCATCGAGTATTTGCCTCAAACCCCCGTGACCACAAGATCAGCCCGTCATTCCTGATCGTACGATATTCTAGGAGAAATGGCCTTGGAATCAAGAAAGGATTGGAAATCGATGGGGTGGGGTGGGACATCCGTCGCCGTGGCGAGCCCTTTGATTAAGACGGCCTCACGGGGAACGGAGTTCGCAGGTGGCTCTCGGATGACGGACGAGGAAGAAACGGTGGGAGCAGCGGCCTGGACCGCAATCACTGCCGCGGTCTCATAGCCGATCTGCAAATTCGAGTTGGTGTTTCGGAACGGGAGCACGCGGCTATTGTAGTAATCGACCATGTGGCGATAGTCGGGGCCATGCGTCACCTTGACCAGCCCGACAGTTTTCGCCACCTCGTCGGTGGCCTGATCGAGTGTCCATCCGCAATACTTGGTGCGGTAGGCAATCTGGACCATCGAGGCCCGATTCAGGCCGTGATGGCAATGGAAGAAGACTGGGTAATTCTTGGGGTCGGCAAGAACCCCCGCGGCGTCATCCAGCAGATCGCTCAATGTCTTGGGGTTGGCGGCGCTGCGCTGGTCGACGATGGGAATGTGAATCCAACGAATGCCCAGTTCCTCGGCGAGCGCGTGCTCGCTCACAGAGAGAGGATGGTCATCGGGATGAGCCAGCGCGAGGATCGTCCGGATCTTGTAGTCGCTGACGATCCGCCGCATCGGCCAGTCTTTCTGCCAGGCTCCGCGATAGATCTTGCCAGGCTCCACGACCGCGAACTCCCGGGCGAAAACATAGTCGTGACCGTGCCTCCAAGTCTGCTCGGCCCCCAGCAGAAGCAGGCAGATTGCTAATCCTCGGCGAACCCAGGCATATCGGGTGGTCATCCGGCCGATCTCCCCACAGACCAGAGCCAAGGCCGTCGGCTTCACCCTTATTCTGGATGGCGTGAATCAAGGCAATCCCGGCGAAGGCGGCGAATCCTAACAAGTGTTGACGGTGGCAACAAGCCGGACCTTACTGTCCGTCTCTGTCTCTCGAACAAAGCTGAACTTACATCGACCTGGAGCTGCCGGTTTCTTCACCAAAACCGGAAAACCCGGAATGATCGTCATTCGCGATCGCCAAATTCCTGAGATCTGATATTCTCGAGCCCTGCTAACCGAGCTTGACGCTGCGGGCAGGAGCCGGTGATCAGAGGCGCCAGGGAAGACAGAATAGGGCCCATGGATTATGATAAAAACCCAGACCAGGTCCTTGCGCTTCGATCATGCCGTGGAGATACCGGAGCAATCCTTGCAGGCCCGTACCGAGCGACCGAGCGGCCCGAATTCACGAGTCGTCGGCCTTTACCAGACGCTCTTGAGGAAGACGCTGGAGCATTTCTTCCCGAACGCCATTCTGGAGGTTCAGGGCGATCGCAGCGTCATCGACTGGGACGGCTCGCCCAACGAGATCCATTATCGATTCACCGACGACCTTGATGGTGTGGGCCTAGACATCGAATGGCTGGGAACGCATTTGAGCTTCCGGCCCGAAAGTCCAGTGCCGCTCTTGCCGCTGGAGCGGCGGATGGTCGAGGTTGTTGTTCAGGCCCTTGACCGACGATTTCGCGGGTTCTACGACCAGGATTTCGCCGATCGCATGGAGCGTTTTCAGTATCTGACCGAAGACCTGATCATCACCGACTTTCTCCAGCCGGTCAGCCCTTATCGCGTTCCCGCCGCGCTCGAGGCGTTGCGGGTGGCTGCGCTATCCACTTACGAGAACCGGCGCCTCTCGACGGGGGCGCTCTTGCTGGGAAGCGATCGCGACCCGGCGAACCCCGAGCGAATCAATACCCAGGGGGCCCCTCGGTTCAACGCCCGGCTCACGGCTATCAGGGGTTTCCATCGGCTCTGCGACGGTGTGCAAACCCTGTTCATCGTCGATGCTCAGGGCAACCTTTTCCGGATGGCCGACATCCAGCACTGGGCTGACCAGGTACAGGGAGCCGCGCCGCCCGACCACCCCTGTCCGCGCCAGTATCAGAGCCACGCCAAGGCGACTCGCCAGGGCGGCCATGTCTGCCTGATACTGACTCCGAGCCAGGAGATCAAGGTCTTCGCCTGGGGGACGATGGCGTTCAGTTTGGGTGATGCGCGGTGGCGCTTGCTCGATATTCCCAGCAAGTTTGCGAGCTGGCGTGAAGCGGTGGGGCGCGCCTCGCCACCCGACCTGGCCCTCTGGTTGTTCCAGGCCGCGCTCAACCTGAGCGAGGCGCGTGCAGGCGCCCTCCTTGTGGTGGTTCGCGATCCTGCTCGCTCAATCCGCGAGCTGATCGCTCCGGATGACCGGATCACAGAGGAGGTCGCCGCCGACGATCCTCAAGATCCCGAGAACCTCTCACCCAGGCTGGCCAAGCGGGCCCTCCATCATGCCGTCCGCGGCGCCACACTGTGCGATTTCGAGCCGGCCGTGCTCGAGTCGATCGCCGGCCTCGACGGGGCCGTGGTTGTCGACACGGACGGACGCCTGCTCACCTTCGGCGCGATCTTGCGGATCGCGCCCGACACGCTCGAGCTGGTGCGCTCGGTCCAGGGTGCGCGGACCCTGGCCGCCCTCGCTGCGTCCCAGCATGGACCGGTGCTCAAGGTCAGCGAGGACGGTTACCTGACCATGTTCCTCAAGGGGCGCCGGGTGTGGGAATTGTAGCCACCCGCTCAGAACCCATGTTTGGTCCAGGACCAACGTCTGTCTTGCCGTCGCTGGCTCAGATCGTCTCCATGATCTTCGCCAGCACCTCCGGCCGTGGCCGCAGCGACTCGTCTTTCAGGAGGGCCAATGGGGTGTCAGTTACGTTCAGATTGGTTATGAAATCGGGGCGTTTGGCGTCGAGGTAGATCAGACCGGTGAGGAGCTCGTCTCTGTGACGGCTCTTCTCCAGGAGCTGAAGGGCCGAGCCGCGGTCGGTGACGTTGTGCTCATCATGGTGAAGTGCCCGAAGCGTGATCCAGGAGCCGTCGTGAAGCTGCACGCGGGTGGACTGACCGGCCTTCTGCTCGACCTCGATCTCCGGCAGCCGGGGTACGAAGCCGACTTCCTGGAGCGGTTCTTCGTGCTCCTTGGCCCAGTCCCAGCTCTTGGTCGAGCCGTCGAAGTCGTTGAACGTGACGCACGGGCTGACGATGTCGAGTAGTGCCGTGCCCTTGTGCTTCAGCGCGGCCTTGAGCAGGGGCACAAGCTGCTTCTTGTCGCCGGCGAATGACCGTGCCACGAACGAGGCCCCGCCGACGAGCGCCTCCATGCAGAGATCGAATGGGGGCACGGTGTTCGCCTCACCAGTGGCCCGGCGGAGGTGGCTATTCAGGTCGGCCGTGGCCGAAAACTGCCCCTTGGTCAGCCCGTAACAGCCGTTGTCCTCGACGATGTAGACCATCGGCACGTTCCGCCGGCACGCGTGCTTGAACTGCCCCATGCCGATGTTGGCCGTGTCGCCGTCGCCGCTGATGCCGATGCAGACGAGCTTGTGGTTGGCCAGGAGCGCGCCGGTCGCCACCGACGGCATCCGCCCGTGCAGCGCGTTGAAACCGTGGCTGGCCCCGAGGAAATAGGCCGGGGTCTTGCTCGAGCAGCCGATGCCGCTGAGCTTGACCGTGTAATAGGGATTCACTCCGATCGACTTACACGCCTCGATCAGGTAGCTGGTGATGCTGTTGTGGCCGCAGCCCTTGCACAAGGTGGACGGCAGGCCCTGGAAGGCCACCGTCGGAAGTGAGAACGAGCGGCCGTTCGATTGAATCGTGATCGTTGCTTCGCTGGCCATGGATCGTTCGCCTCGAAATTCGTAAATGAGCTGTGGTATACGTGTAAGAATCTCTCGTGCGGCCGGGCTCACTCGGGAGATGGCTGCTCTTCGTGAGGGACCGGAGGGTTGTCGCGCTCCACATTGCCGGTCGGCCAGCCGGGTCCCGAAGGGTGTTTCTCCCAGCTCAGGATGGGCCGGATGATGTTCTCGGCGGCGATCGGGATGCCGTTGTAATGAGTGATGGGAACAAGGCGGTCGGCCAGCGCGCCGCGCACTCGCACGTGGAGCAGCGCGGTGATCTGGGCGTCGCGGTTCTGCTCGATCACGTAGACCCGCTGGTGCCGCACCATGAAGTCGGCCACATCATCGGACAGCGGGAGGGCGCGGATCCGGCAGTACTCGGTGGCGATTCCCTCCTCCCTGAGCAGGTCGCGGGCCTCGGTCACGGCGAAATGCGTGCTGCCGTAAGCGATCAGGCCCACCCGGGCGGAGAAGTCTCCCTCGGTGACGGGGCGAGGGGCGGTCCTGCGCGCCGTCTCCAGCTTGAGGGCCAGCCGGTCGAGGTTCTTCTTCCAATCCTCGGGCCGCTCGCTGTATCCCGATTTCTCGTTGTGGCCGGTACCGCGCGTGAAGTAGGCTGCCAGGGGGTTCTCGGTGCCAGGGATGGTCCGGTAGCAGACGCCGTCGCCGTCCAGGTCCTTGTACCGCTCGAAGCGGCCCAGCCGCTCGAGATCTGCCGCGGTGCGGACCTTCCCTCGCTGGATCGGCTTTGCCGGATAGGCGAGCGGGCTGCTCAGCCAGAGGTTCATGCCCAGGTCCAGGTCCATGGCGACGAAGACGGGGGTCTGGAACTTCTGGGCGAGGTCGAGGGCCTCGATGGTCATTTCGTAGCATTCCTCGACGGAGCCGGGAATCAGGACGATATGGCGGCAGTCGCCGTGGCCGAGCAGGTGCATCTTCAGGACGTCGCCCTGGCTGGTCCGGGTGGGAAGGCCGGTGCTGGGCCCCATCCGCTGGACGTCGATGATCACGACCGGGATCTCGGCGAAGTAGGCCAGGCCGACGAACTCGCTCATGAGCGAGATGCCCGGCCCGGAGGTCGCCGTCAGCGCGCGGGCGCCGGCCCAGCCGGCCCCGACAGCCATGCCGATGGCGGCCAGCTCGTCCTCGGCCTGTACAATTGCGTACGAGTGCCTGCCGTCGGGCTCGATCCTGTGCTTCTTGAGAAACTCCTCGGCATATTCGGCCAGGCTGCTCGACGGAGTGATGGGGTACCAGGTCAGCACATTGGCGCCGCCGAACAGCACTCCCAGGGCGGCCGCCTTGTTCCCCTCAATCAGGATCTTGTCCTGGGTCGATTCGATCGGCTCGACGCGGTAAGGCAGGTCGGCGGGCAAGTGCTCCTGCGCCCACTCGTACGCCGCCCGCGCCGCGCTGGTGTTGATCTCGGCGGCCTTGGCCTTGCGGCCGGGGGACTCGCGGTGGATAGCCGTCTCGACCGCGTCGATCGTGATGCCGCAAACCGAGGCCAGGACGCCGACGTACCCCATATTGACGACCTTGCGGAGCTTGTCCCGATATCCCTTGTCGGTCTTGTCCGGGGGATAGGCCCGCTCCGCCAGCTTCTGGAATGGCACCGGAAAAAATACGACATCGTCGCGAAGCCCTTTCAGGTCCACGTCGAAATCGTCCCGGTAGAGACAGATCGTGCCCGGCTTGAGCTGGGTCGCGTCGTCTCTGGCAATCACCTCGTTCATGCAGACCAGGATCTGCGGGTCAACACGATGCCCGACATAGCCCTTGGCACTGGCGCGGATGTGGAACCATGTCGGCAAGCCCTCGATGTTCGAGGGAAAGATATTCTTGCCGCTGCATGGGACGCCCATGGCATAGAGGGCGCGAAGCAAGACCAGGTTGGCCGACTGACTTCCCGAGCCGTTGACAGTGCCAACCCTGATCGACAGGTCGTTGATCTGCGGAGTGGTTGGAAGTTTCGCGGCGAGGGCAGGGGAGGTCTCGGCCAGGGAGAGAGTGACAGACATAAATACCTCGAGAAGAGGGAGCCATGGCCATCGCCCCGCGCGCCGTTACGATCAATCGGAAGACAGACCCACGCGGAGCATGCGACGAGAAGAAATACGAACCGTGTCGAACTTTCCCCGTATCAAGTCCAACACAACGGCCATGCAATGACAAGAGCCAGGATTCCAGGGCTGCGTTCGTACCTGACGATTTCACCAGGTCGCAACTTGCCGGTCCCTGGAAGATGTCTCCGTGATGGTGCTGAAAACATGAAAATCCTATCAAGCAAGCAGGCAGAATCAGTGCCGCCTGGTTCATCCAGGAGGTCTTTGCAGGCTTTGCGAGAGCGATGTTCCTGGGCCGCCGGGGTTGCCTTGTCCGTCAATCGAGACCGTGCCGGCAGGGGCAGGCCTCGCGACGGCCAGCCTCGAGACCGTCTTGGTAGCCTTGCTCGTAGTGCCGATCGCGAAGTTCCCGATCGTAGATTTCCATCCTGTCGTCGTGCTCTTCCGGAGTTCTCGCGCCGGTCCAGCGTATGAGCTGGGCGATGCGCCCAAGCTGCTCCCCGAGGAAGCCGCCGACCATTGTTCCCCAAGCTCTGTAGCCCAGTGCCTCATGTTCGACAATCTCCAGAAAGGTCGTGGGTTGCCCGTTGGCCGGAACCACGGATTGAGCCTGCTCTTTGATGATGGCAGTGACCACAGTCTGGTCCGTGGTTTCTTTTTCCCGGTGATTTGGTGTGCCCAGGATGGTCTCGGCCGCTGGAACCTCCCCAAGCTTCGGCTCGATCAAACCGCACGCGACCAGAGCTTCGATGTGTTTGCATCCTGCAGGTTCGATCCCCTCACGCTTGAAGGTAAAATCCGGACAATCACACATGATGCCGTGAACCGTATGGGCGATATCGTACTCGGTGCCGTCGAACTTCCTGAGCCGGAACGCCTTGATCGCGGTGAGAGCATCCGTGGAAAGTGGACGCACGTGGTGAGCAGTGCCGTTGATGAACAAGCTCAAGCGGGCCATCCCATGAGTCGGGCGGGCCGGCCAGCCGGTACCTGAAGCAGGCTCATCGTGGAGACGCGGGAATTGTGTGTGTAGACTCGTCATCAGAAGTTGCTCAACAATCGTCACTCGATTCGGCGTGGGGCGCCATGCATTTCGTTTCAGACAGCCACGCCATCCCCATCCAAATTATAGGCGCAATGTGTATTCGTGTACACTGAATGTCCACCCGAATCGCGATGCGGAGCAGCGACAACGATCATTGCAAAGGTGGGTGAGTGGTGCTCGAGCCGTTGCATCGTGCGATCTATCTGACCGGTCCAACGGCTTCGGGGAAGACAGTGATCGGTGTCGCGCTGGCTCGCCGGCTGGACGCGGAGATTGTCGCGGTTGATTCGATGACACTTTACCGCGGCATGGACATTGGCACGGCCAAGCCGACAGACGCCGAGCGCGGGGGAATTCCCCATCACTTGATTGATGTGCTCGATCCGTGGCAGGCGGCCAGCGTCGCCGAGTATCGACGGTGGGCCCTGGCAGCCGTCGAGGACATCGAAAGGCGAGGCAAGCGGGTTCTCTTCGTGGGCGGCACGCCCTTGTACCTGAAGGCCCTGCTGCGAGGGCTGTTTCAGGGTCCAGGGGCGGACTGCGCACTTCGACTTCGCCTGGAGCGCGAGGCCAAGGAGGGTGGCACGAAGGCGTTGCATCGACGGCTCGCCGCTGTCGATCCTCCGACCGCTGCGCGGCTTCATCCCAACGACCGGCGGCGGGTCATCCGGGCGCTGGAGTTGGTCGAGCTGACCGGTCAAGCGCTTGGCCGGCTCCAGGTCGAGCATGAGCGTTTCGCTCCCGCGGGGACCCTGGTCTTCGCGCTTGACCGGCCCCGTCCCGAACTTCACGACCGGATCAATCGCCGGGTCACGACGATGTTCGACGCGGGGCTCGTCGAGGAAGTTCGCGCCTTGTGGTCTTCGCCTCGCCCCCTCAGTGCAGTGGCCGCGCAGGGCGTGGGATATCGCGAGGTCATCGAGATGCTGGAAGGCAAGGCCGGCTTGACGGAGACGATGGAGCGAGTCCGCGCGCGGTCGCGCCAGCTCGCCAAGCGCCAGTGCACCTGGTTTCGCGGGCTGGTCGAGGTGCGTCCCTGGCCGGTCTTGCCTGACGAAGATGCGGAGCGGGTCGCCGACCGGCTCGCCGACGAGATCAAGGCCGACCGAGCACGGAGAGGAATCTGCTAAGTTGCTCTTCCCCGGATGGTCGCCATCTGCTATCAAGCGGGCCGGCCGTCTGAAGAGCCGACGTCCGGCCTGCGCCGCACGTGCGCACGCCAGGCCGGGCCGGGTTGCATTCCGTCTCCCTGTCTTGACGCAGATCTCGCAAGCACATTGCATCGTCAGCGCGTGGCGTCGACCGGGGCCGTTCCCAAGGAGGGGACCGTTTCCATGGGCCGGCGACTTCTCATCGTGATGGGTTTCGTGCTGATCCTGGCCGGGCACGATGCGCGTGGCCAGGACCAGAAAGCAGCAGGGACAACGGCGCAGGACTCCGCAGCAGCCCCGCTCCCGCAAAGCGCTCCCGGCGAGGGCGTCGAAAACGGCTCTGATACCACGCTCAGGCCGGCCGCAGACGCGGCTTCAACAGGCAGCCTTTCGCCAGGCAGCGAGCCTGCTACTGTGGAAAGTCTGCCCTCGGCGGGCACCGATCCCGAGCCAAAGCAAACACCCGCGTCGCCGGCCGGCAAGCAAACGAAGCGCTTGGTCCCTCGCTCGGTCGACACCGAGGTGATGCAGGCCCAAGGCGTGCCTCCGGCGCCTACACCCGTCACCGCGTCCCCGGCCCAGGGAAGCCCGACGCCTGCAGAAGGATCGTCCGATGGGCCCAGTTTTGTGCTTCCCTCGGACCGGCTCCCGCTGGGCAAGCAAGAGGTCGTGCTCAGCGTGGACGTGCAGGCGCCGGCCAACCTCATTTTCAATCGCGAGGCCACCGTCAAGATCATCGTCAAGAACAACGGCTCGACGGATGCCCAGGGAGTCGTGGTCCGTGACGAATTGCCCGCGGGGCTGACCTGCATCAGTAGCCAGCCGGAGGCTCAGCGCGTCGGTGATTCGCACTTGAGCTGGCGCATCAGCACCCTGCCAGCGGGATCCGAGCGGGTGATCTGGCTGAAGGTCAAGCCGACCAAGACCGACGGGGCCCTCGACCACGCGGCGACCGTGACCTTTCGGGCTGGCAGCAAGGCCACCAGCCGGGTGCTCCGGCCTCGGCTCAAGCTCGAAGTCGTACAGACCCCGACCGAAGACAAGGTGCTCAAGAACAAGACGGCCGAGTTCCGGATCGCCGTCACCAACTCCGGCAACGGCCCGGCGCGGAACGTGACCGTCAAGGCCAAGCTCAGCCCTGGCTTGCGCCACGATACCGCCGAGCGCAATGAGGATAATAGCTTCGAGCTGCCGATCCA
Organism: Planctomycetaceae bacterium; assembly: GCA_019237095.1. Taxonomy (GTDB): domain Bacteria; phylum Planctomycetota; class Planctomycetia; order Isosphaerales; family Isosphaeraceae; genus Aquisphaera. The sequence goes on along the minus strand of JAFAHT010000598.1, from coordinate 3,859 downwards.
GGAGCTGGGCCCCGGCCAGCGTGAAGACCTCGACCCGCTGACCGTCGAGGCCATTCAAGGCGGAGCACAATCGTGCACGGTCACGGCCACAAGTGAGGATGTCGATCCCGACAAGGAGTCGGCCGAGGCCATCCGCTACCTGGACGTCGTCGAGCCCAAGTTGAAGATGACGCTGACCGGGCCCGACAAGCGGTACACCGACACGGTCGCCGCCTACGCGATCACTCTGGAAAACCCGGGCACTGCCCCGGCGAGGAACGTCAAGGTCCTGGCGACGCTAGGCGTCAGCGGCCGTCTCGTCGCCATACCACCTGGCGCCAAGTACGATACGGCCTCGCGCCGGCTGCAATGGACCATTTCCCAGATCGATCCTGGCGAGAAGCCACGGCCCCTTACCTTCGAGGTCCGAATGGGAGGGATCAGCGCCTACGAGATCCACGTCGAATCGCGGGGCGATAACGTGCTCCCCCTGAAAGATCGCAAGATCACCGACGTTCAGGGCATGCCCGACGTCGACCTGGTGGTTCGTGAGCGGCGCCGCGTGGTGGACGTGGACGGTACCACCACGTTCCAGATTCGGCTGCGCAATTACGGCACCAAGGAAGCCACCAGATTACAGGTCTCGGCGAAGTTGTCGAACAACTTCGAGGTAACCGACACGGCCGGTGGACCCGAGGGGGTCTCCTATCGTAAAGGCGACGCGCTCATGTTCCCGCTCATCGACCGGCTTGGCCCGGGCAAGGAGATGACCCTGGGAATCAAGGTGAAGGTCACCAAGCCCCAGCCCAAGATCGGCACCTGCCGCGTCTTCCTCTTGCACGACGACCTGACCGAGCCGCTGGAAGACATGGCCGGGGTCAAGGTCACCGAATCGTCCCGCGCCGCCACCACCGGGCCGTGAGCATGGCAACTGCCATGTGCCATCTGCCATCTGCATTTCATATATTCAGCTCCATGTCCATGTTCATGGGCGGCCGAGGTTGGTTCCCTGGCGGTTTCCGCGTACAATCGGGTCGTTGATCAGGGACCCGGGGTGGACGGAATCTCGCTCGGGGCTGAACCCGGACCCGCGCCCTGACGGTGTCTCTCCTTGCGCAGGACAAGAGATGCAGCATTTGACACCCGCACGGTTTTCGAACGGCCCCCGGGCTGCCGCCGCCACCTGGCTGCTGATCACTCTGGCCGGACTGCTCGCTAGTGACATCCCGTCGATCGCTCAGGAACCGACCGGGGGAAACCATCGCCTGGCCAACCGGCTGGCGAAGGAAACCAGTCCCTACCTGCTGCTCCACGCCCACAATCCCGTGGACTGGTACCCCTGGGGGCCCGAGGCGTTTGCCAGGGCGAAGGTCGAGAAGAAGCCCATCTTTCTCTCGATCGGCTATAGCTCGTGCCACTGGTGCCACATGATGGAGCGCGAGAGTTTCATGGACCCGCAGATCGCCGGATTCCTCAACGAGCACTTCGTAAGTATCAAGGTCGATCGCGAGGAACGCCCGGACGTTGATCAGGTTTACATGGCCGCTCTCCAGGCGTTCAGCACGGGAGGGTGGCCGATGTCGATGTTCCTGTTGCCCGATGGCCGCCCGTTCTACGGAGAGACCTATCTTCCTCCCCGTGACCGCCAGGGGATCTCGGGTTTCCTGACCGTATTGAGTGGGATCGTCAAGGCCTGGCGCGAGGAGCGCGGCGAGATCGAGCGGGCCGCCGACGGCCTGACCGAGATCGTGCGACGCAAGCTGGGAAGTTCGGGCAGCCACCGCAAGCCGGCGCTTACACGCGCGTTCGCCGCCGCCGGCCGCGCTGCGCTGGCCGAACAGTTCGATCCCGAGTTTGGAGGTTTCGGCTTCAACGCGCAGAACCCGCGCCGGCCCAAGTTTCCAGAGCCCGTCAACCTGGTCTTTCTGCTGGATCAGGAGCGCCGCGACCGTCGCAAGCAAGGAGTCACCAAGGACAGCGCGGGTTCGCCGGCTGCGGCGTCGCTGAGCGCGGTCAAGCCGGGGCGAGCCGACCCGCTCTTCATGGTGCTGTTCACGCTCGACAGGATGGCGCGGGGGGGTATTCGCGATCAGCTCGGCGGGGGTTATCACCGCTATGCGACCAGTCGCTACTGGATCGTTCCGGACTTCGAGAAGATGCTCTATGACAACGCCCAGCTTGCCTCGGTCCACCTGATGGCGTTCGAATTGACTGGCGACGCCCGCTGGCGTGACGAGGCCGAGGCCACGTTCGCATTCGTCGCGCACACGATGACCGCAGCGGAGGGGGGCTTTTTCTCGTCGCTCGACGCCGAGACGGAAAGCGGGGAGGGCGCCTACTACGTCTGGTCTCGCGACGAGGTCAAGGATGTGCTGGGCGCGGGTCCTGATGTCGAGGTTTTCTTCCAGGTCTACGGACTGAAGCGCGAATCGAACTTCGAGGGCGGTCGCTACGTCTTGCTCCAACCCCGGCCGCTTGCCGAGCAAGCGGACAAGCTCCAGACCACTCCCGAAAAGCTGAAGTCGCTGCTGAGTCCGCTCCGCGCGCGGATGCTGGCCGCGCGCGAGAATCGCCCCGGCCCGTTGCGCGACGACAAGATCATCACCGCCTGGAACGGCCTGATGATTGCCGCCTACGCCGACGCCTATCGGATCCTCAAGAACGACGCCTATCGCCGTGCCGCCGAGAACTGCGCTGAGTTCCTCCTGACGAGACTGCGCGAGCCTGGCGGACGCTTGCTCAGGACCTATCGCGCAGGGCAGGCCAGGCTGCCCGCCTATCTCGAGGATTATGCGTTCCTGGTGCACGGGTTGCTGCGGCTCCATACCGCCACTGGTGAAACCCGGTGGCTGGACCAGGCTCGTGGTCTGACCGATCGAATGATTGCCGACTTCTCCGACACGCAGGCGGGAGGCTTCTTCTTCACAGCCAGCGACCATGAGAGCCTGCTTACCCGTTCCAAGGACCCCTACGACGGCGCGCTGCCGGGCGCCAACAGCGTTGCGGTTCTGGACCTCCTGGCCATCTCCCGCGCCACCGGTGAGAAGAGCTACCTGGAGCCGGCGCGAAAAAGTATTGAGTCTCTCAGCACAGCTCTCGCACAGAATCCCGCCGCGATGCCGCTCCTGCTTGTCGGCCTGCAGGAGTATCTCGACGCTTGCCCCGACCAGGTTCTTCCCGGTTCCTCAGGCGAGGCTGCTCTCGACCCGGTCCCGAACCGCCCGGTGACCGCCAGCGCGAGGATCGCGGTCGCCCAAGAACCCGCTCCCGGTCGAGTTCTGGAGGCGACCGTTTCCATCGCCATCAAGGAGGGCTGGCACATCTATGCCAATCCGACCGGCATCGACGTTCTGAATCCGACGACCCTGGTCCTCGATCCCGGCCAGGCTGCCGCTGACCTGCTCGTCGATTATCCTCCCGGCCTGACCAAGGTCCTGGGCTCGCTGGGCACGGAGAAGGTTGCTCTCTACGAGGGCAATGTCAACATCCCCTTTCGCGTCACCCTGCCTCGGGACGCCCGGGCCGGGAAAACCACTGTGATGCTCAGGTTGAAATACCAACCTTGCGATGACAGGGTCTGCCTGGCACCGACAAGCCTGGCGATTCCCCTGGAAGTGTCCCTCAGCCCGCCGTCAGGCCCCACGGAGAGCAAGCCATGAGCAGCAAGACCAGCACCCGAATCGGACCTGCCCAAGAAGGGCAACGAATGAGCCTCGCGGAATTCGAGCACGCCGAGACCGAGGGAGAACGGCTCTTCGAGCTGAGCAGAGGAGTTGTGATCATGGTCGACGTACCCAAGCCTCGCCATCTGAAGCTGTTCGACGCAGGTGGTGTCCCAGGAGAATTGCATGAAGGGCCTTAACCCGTTGAGAAATTGAGG
>JAFAHT010000495.1 GCA_019237095.1 Planctomycetaceae bacterium | reverse complement strand
TGCCGGATCTTCTCAATCATGTCGTCCGTGGAGATGTCGTTCACGTTGGGGAATTGCTTTTGCAGGAGAATCCGAACATCGGCGGGCCTGTCAGCGAATTGGGGGCGAGACGCCAGCACGGCGTTCGCGATGCCATCCGAGACGTAGAGGTTCGTCAGTTCGCGGTCAAAGTCGAGTCCCGCGGCCTGAACATGATTCCTGACCGGCTTCTCCAGGCCCTCGTCCCGGAGCCAGAGAAGAAAGCATGCTCTTGCGAACTGAGAGGGCAGCCCTATCGACCTGAACAAGATGCTCAGAAGCGCGAGTCGTACACTGTCACCGGCCCCCGAGCCCAGCGTGCCTGCGGCGGCATGAAGCCCACCCCTTCGTTTCGCCTGGGTCGAGAGTTCCACTATCTGGTCTTTGATGGATTCAGGCATCTTCGCCAATCCTCGTGCTCGGGCACCGTCTGGAAACTCGTAGTCGTTCCAGAGGTACTGGAGCACTTTGACCAGATGGCTTTTCCCACTGCCATAAAAGCCACTCACCCACACCCCCGGCTGCTCTGGTTTATCCAGATTCGACAGGTAACTGCGAAGGATGCGTTCCAGGCCCTTGGCATACTGACCATCGCACACGAAGTTCGTGATCTCGTAGCGTAGCGTCTCTAACTCGTGCTTCTCAACCCCGCTGGTGACCTTGGCGACTCCCTGGTTCAGCAGCTTGTTCAGACTCGGATCTTTCTCGTAAACCTCGCGGTTGATCATGACCGCATCTCTCCTTCCTGGGCCGTGATCGGAACGGCGAGATAGTTCCAGCCATCCCTCGCGTCCAGCAGGCGATAGTTGTTCTGCTCATAGGCCCCGGGGAAGAAGATCAAGAGCCGCCCCTGGATGTGAGGCTCGACCAAGGGGAGCACTTCGGAGATGCGCGTGAACCCGAACAAGGAGGCCACGCCGGTGACCGCTACGACGGCGTCGTCAGGGTATTCCAGACCGTTCATCGATGAGATCAACTGAGAGGTGACTGCTTGCCGGAAGTCCGACAGCGGGCCTGCGTCCAAGAGGTCGGGGGCATCGAAGTAGCTGTTCGCGTAAGGGGCTAGCTCGGGACTCATCAGCCAGTCTGCGAAAGCGTCGGTCAGGTCACAGCGGTGCCAGTGGTGGCCAACGGCTCGTGTGGCCTCCTCGAACAGGCCGATGCGGAGCCGTAGTCTCCGCTCGTCTTCCTTGTCGTAGACAGCGATCCAGACCTTCTGTTGCCCCGAGAGGTGTCGATCCCAGGGCAGACCGCAGACACGCTGGTAGTTGCGCCGGAGCGTTTCAATTCGACCCATGAGAGAGCCGCTCCTCAGCGGGAGTCAAGAGTCCGGGAAAGGAAATCTCCACGACAGACCCAGCAGCTTTGTACTTCAGCCATCCTTGCCTCGAGGCTTCGAGGACCAAGTCGGAGACCTCCGCCATCGGTCGATCAAGGAACTTGGTCCAGGTCGAATCCAGCAGCAACTTCCCGCGTAGACCCACCAGGTAGCCCAGAACGAGCGCGTAGGCTGCCACCGTCGGGGTGACAACGGGTCGAGTGCGGCGCTTGGTGCCCCTTCCACTAAGATATCCTGCCTGAGTCCATGAAGAAGCTAGGTTCTGCCCGGTGGATTTCAAAGTGGTCGGCCGAAACCGCTCGGGGTAGCGTTCTCGGAGTAGCTCAGCGATCTGGGTGGGGTACACGGTTTCACCGTGCAAAGTCGCGAGAATGAAGGACGTGGATTCGCGCAAGAGGGCGTCTCTGGCACACGCCGCGAGAAACGCAAGAATCGGCTTCCCCGCTTGCTCTTGAGACCAAAAGAACCTGAGAAGGCGGAAGACGCTCGCCTTCGGGTCGAGAGCATATAGCTCGGTCACGTACCTCGCTGTTCTGTAGCGGGTCGTTCGAGTCGCCTTGCCGAGCACGTTGCTCTCGATGATGGCCGATCGATACACCGGCAACGGCGAATCAGAAGGAACCTCATCCAGGACCAAGCTCAGTTCTTCGAGCATTATGGTCCGGCTCGAATGGACGGTGCTCAAACCCGACCTGAAGCCGAGATCGTCAGAGAGTCTCTTAGCTCCTGCCAAAGGTTGGCACTCGCTCGTGCGTTTCAGGGATGAGGGAACAAAGCATAACAATTTCGCTAGTCAGCGGGGCCATAAGCCAGGATACCTCGAGCAAACCCAAAAAGGTTCACGTTCAGGCCCGTGTGCCAAGTAGAACCGAGCGAGCAGGACTTGAATCAATCGGGGCTCGGAATACTGAGCTTATGTTCCCGCTGGTAGCGTATCGGACAGGAACTAGTGAATCAAGGAGTGAGCTCAACGGCGCATCCAACGGCACTGTGGTAGCCCTTTTCTCGAGGCTACTTCAGCGGATCATCGGACGGGTAAAGGAAGGGACAGGCTCCTGGCTCATAGGCCCCCCAGTCTGGAGTGCGTGGCGCTGATCTCCTCCGGCCACGAGCGAAAGAGCGGAAGATGAGCGGAACGGGCCACTGGTACAAGACATCTTATCACGCCACGCCACTGACCACGAACGTTGTAAGCTGGACGGACACCAATGGGTTTTCGGGCATTTCGGGCGTCCAGAACGCCGGGAATCTAGACATTTCTAGACATGCATGGTCCCAGCCTGTCAGGCCATTGGTACCCAGTTCGGCGCGCGTCAGCGACGGCGGACCCCGATGATTCACCGAGGTCGTGCTGCTCAACAAATAAGTTCTGCCGGTCGCTGGGAGGAAATTGAGCAGGTCGCGGGACGCGACGTCGGTAATGCGGGCCAAAACCACGCTGGAAGCCATGGCGGCCGTCGCCATCCTGGCATCGAGGGCGGCCCGAAAAATAGCTTTATGTAGCATTTCCGGGTGGGAGTGCTGTAACCGGCTCGACGCGCGGCGTCGACAGCGTTTCCCTTCGCCACGCCGTACAGGAGCACGCCGGCCGGGTGCGCAAGGAGTCGCGGCCGCGGGTGATGGCCGTCTTGAGGAATTTCGTCATCGACGTGTACTCCTTCTCGGCCAAGGCGAGCCCGGCGGCGGCGAACCGCCACGACATGTGCCACCCCGCGAAGTCGGTGGAGCTCCCGTCAACCCCAATCGGCGAAAGAAACGGCCCCGAGGGCTGAGACTCGGCTCAAGGACGCAATCGGACAGGCCCGATGGCACGGACACAGGAAGAGATTTCGCTCCGGTCCACAGGACAGGGGCAGAATCGTGGCGCGAACAGGCCCGCGCCGGAGCGAGCCGAGCCCGTCCCGGCGCGGGAGAGCGGATCAGCCCTGTTCCCCTTCCAGTAACTTGAATGACATTCGAATCTTGGCACGGTAGCTCTCGATCGAGCCATCCTTGGCGATATGGGCGTCCCATTGAATGACCTCGGCGATCCGTAAGTCGCGTAGCGTCTTGGACGCCTGCTTGACCGCTGCGGCCACGGCTTTCTCCCACGATTCGGGGCTAGACCCCACTAGCTCGATCACCTTGTAAACGCTCTCTGCCATGTCAGGCTCCCTTCGGTTGCAGAAATAATTCGGGGTTGAGATCGCAATTCTCTGGAAATCGATGAACCGGCGGCCGACGGTTCGGCCTCCGCTCCCAGCCATCCGGCTTTTCCCCGGATCTTCACATTGAAAGCCCGTCGACGGTGTCTCGCACGCGATCCGAACGGCTGGCTCCCAGGTGACTGATCTGGATCCGGCCGATCGCGTGTCGCCACGCTACGAACCGGCTGCTCTCAGGTGGAGGCACGTGTCATCATAACCGACGCAGCAGGATCACTCCAGGCTCAACTGGCAGATGGCGACTCGACTCTTAGATGACGCCTGGTTCTCTTTCTTCATTTAGCGCGTTCTCGGTCGGTCGCTTCCGCTCTGTTCATCGATCTGCTTGCAGGTGCGCCTCGACGAACCATAGCCACTTGTCGACGCCGCGTGAGACGTCTGTGAGGATGTCGGCCGTGTCCAGGTCGTGCAGCTCGTTGGCCTGATCGATGGCCTGCCGCGCCGACTTGCCGAACGCCGCAAGGGCCGTCGACAGCGCTTCGACGTGGCTGCGGCCGTCCACGGCATTCAACGGGTATTCGGGCAAGGAGCTCCGCTTCGCCACCACTCGGGCCGTCCCTTCAGCCACACCCCCGAGCTGCACTGCCCGCTCGGCGATCTCATCCACGTAGTCCTCCACGTCTTCGTTGATCTTGTCGAACAGCTCGTGCAGGCCGATGAAGTGCGGTCCCTTGACGTTCCAGTGGGCCTGCTTGGTTTGCGTCTGCAGGTCCTTGCAGTCGGCTAGCCGGGCGTTGAGCAGCTCGATTGCCTTGACGCGGGTTGCCTCGGACAGGTCATTCTTGGTCTTGAACACCACTGGTCTCCTGGTTGGGTTCATGGAATGGCGCCATGTGACACAACCTGTATTCTAGATACGTCCGGATCGCGGTCAATGATCCTCGGCGAAGCCCTCGCGCAGCCATGCGGCGATTGAAGTGTCTGCTGTTTTTCGTCGTGTCGGTCACGAGAGATCGATCACGGGACCTACCACTTCTTGTAAGGAAGAAACTTGCCGTTCATCGTGATCACGACGCGGTCACCTTTCGGGTCCGGCTGCTTCTCGATATTCATGGTGAAGTCGATCGCGCTCATGATCCCCGGCCCGAACTTCTCTTCGATCAACTCTTTCAGCGTCCCGCCGTAGACATAAAGGATCTCCTGAAGCCGGTACTGGAGCGGCTCCTTGGGAACAGTCATCGCCGCCTCGCCTTTGGTGGCAGGTCGGGTGAGCGCCTCGGTGACGGAGGCATTCAACCCGAGAAGCCCAGCGAGCTTCCCTGCCTCCTCGCTGCTGAGCGAGTTTTCCCCCAGGCAAGCGGAGGTCGTATAGACCTCGGATAGCCCTGCTGCCTTGGCAATTTCCGCCCAGCTAACACCCTTGGCGCCCTTGGCGTTGAGGATTGTCTCGGTCATTTCACGTTTTGTCATCGGGGACTTCCTTTCTGCCGTGTTGTTGTCGGCCGCGTGACCCAGCGCATGGTGGTCATGTCAAGCCACTTCAACATCGACGAATTCGACGTGGTCGTAAACGTCGATCACGGCGACGGCCGATCCGCTTAGGCGAGCGGCAGGTGGAAACTACCCAAGAACCCAAAAGAGGTCCACGCACATTGGGAAAGTAAACGGGCGCCGAATTATCGGCGCTTCTCGTAAGTCGCTGTTCGGAACCTTCTTCCGGTTTCCGCGGACCTGTTTAGCTTACCCGCCTGATGAAACCTGGGGAGGACCGTGTCGCGCCGCGAAGCTTACCCGTCTGACCCGGGCGGTAACCGTCGCGGGCACAACGGGGATGCGGCAGTCGGCTGACAACTGGCCGACCGGCTGACGCAGGATCAGGCGGGCTGGCTGGCTCGCGCGCTCGGGCGCCTGCACGGTGGGCTTCTCTGATGACCTTATAACGACGAGCGGCTGCACCAATCGCTGGGCTGTCAGACCCCGGCGACGGTATATCGAGGGATCAGTGCCACGAGGGCCTGATGTGGGAGTAGCGAGGGATCGCCGTTTTTTGGTCTAGACAATGGGGTCCACTTTATACAAAACACAGGTTGCGGGCGGTTGGCCGTTGGCCGTTGGACAGGCGCCGCTACCGACGCTATTTGTCATTAGTTTCAGGAGTTTCAGGAGATTCAGGAGGTTCAGGCCCCATGATCGCGAAAATCACCTTGCCGCGGATCCTCCGCATCGGAGGCGGAGCATTCAAGGAAACAGGGCAGCTGTTGCAAACACTTGGCTTGCGCGCTCCGCTCATTGTCACGGATGCCTTCTTTGCAAAGCAGGGATTGGCTGATCGGCTCAGCAAAATCCTCAAGGAATCCAGGATCAGCGGTGTTGGCATCTTTTCCGGAAGCGTACCGGACCCGACTACTTCCTCGGTCGATGCCGGCTTTCAGGTGTTGAAGAATGGAACCTTCGACTCCGTCATCGGCTTAGGAGGTGGCAGTTCGATCGACACGGCAAAAGCAATCGCAGTTCTCGGTGTGCATGGAGGTAAAATGCGCGACTACAAAGCGCCACATCAACAGGATGTTCCAGGACTGCCGATTGTCGCGATTCCGACAACGGCTGGAACCGGCTCCGAAGCGACGCGAGTCACGATTGTTACCGACGAAGAGAGCGGCGAAAAAATGCTCTGCATGGGACTCGCTTACCTGCCAACGGCGGCGATTGTTGATTACGAGTTGACGCTAAGCAAGCCGATGCGATTGACGGCTGACGCCGGAGTCGATTCGCTGACCCACGCAATCGAAGCATACGTTAGCAAGCTGGCAAACCCATTTACTGACGGGTTCGCGCTAACCGCAATGAGGGCGATTTGGAAAAATCTGCCGACATCGTGCTTCGATCCGCAAAATCGACCTGCACGTGAAGCCATGATGCTGGCCGCGACTCAGGCTGGGATCGCATTCTCCAATTCAAGTGTGGCGTTGGTGCATGGTATGAGCCGGCCGATCGGAGCGAAGTTCCATGTGCCACATGGATTGTCCAACGCGATGCTTTTGCCAACTATCACCGCGTTTTCCATTGCTGCGGCTAAGACGCGCTACGCGGATTGTGCAAGGGCCATGGCTATCGCGCCGGACGATGCGGACGATGATCGTGCGACGCAGGCCCTCGTCGAAAGCCTGCGAGAACTGAATCAACAACTGGCGGTCCCGACACCGTCTCAGTACGGAATCGCTGAACCTGATTGGTTTGGAAGTTTGCCGACGATGGCGAAGCAGGCATTAGCTTCCGGTTCGCCGGCAAATAATCCGCGCGTACCAACGGCAGAGGAGATCGAAGAACTCTATCGGAAGGTGTGGGCTAGCAGTTAACGGTTAGCAGTAATTCTACTGTAACCGTTTTCTAACTTCTTAAGAAACAAGATGTTACATCCGAAGAGTCCGATATTTGCATAAATGGGTGCTGGCATGCTGGTGTTTCCGTGGAAATACGACCCGTTTTTCAAGGACCTGGTGTTCGGACTCGCTGGTTCGGTCGCAACGTGTCATCTGCCATGGTCCAATTGGTCATGTCATAAGTTCTAGAAAGCCCAGCACTTGGGTTATCGGTTACAATAGAAGTAAGCGGTAAGCGGTTGGCAATTGGTAGCGGCGACTGTCCCAACAAGGCAGCGAGTTCGGAACTAATCTACGATAGCATCGCAAGCGCCAGAGCGAACTCGGCCGCCAAGCGCAGTCGCCACCTGCTCTCGACACCGAAATCAATCAAATACAAGTTTTTTTTCCTTTGGCACGAGCGTTGCGCTAACGCGACAGGTAAGGGAAAGTGCACCGTGAACACCGCCTCGATCACCACCACCAAGAGGAGCGCACAATGCCACTCGTCAACATTTCCGTTCTGAAGGGCAAGTCGCGGGAGTACATCAAGGCGGTCGCCGACGCCGTCAACTCGGCCGTGATCGAAACCATGGGTTTTCCGACGGACGACCGCTACCAGATCATCCATGAGCACGAAGAGCATTGCCTGGAGTATCAGACGCGCACTCAGGACCGGGTGATCATATACCTGATCATGCGGAGCGGCCGTCCGCCCGAAGCAAAGAAAGCCTTCTACAAGAAGGTGGTTGACAATCTCCGTCGCGACCCGGGGATCGATCCTGCTAACGTCATGATCGTGTTTGTCGAAAACCATGACATTGACTGGTCGTTCAAGGACGGGGACGCACAATTCGTCCCATGACTGTCGTTCATCACACGTTATACCAAGTCTCAACAGCTATCGCCCTGGTCGAGGGGTCCTGGTGCGAATAGCAGAAGCGGGGCATATTTGCTGTCGACCACCGCCATTAGACCTTAACCAAGCGTGGTCCGAGGTCTGAATCGTGCATCTGATGCGGAGATAAGGCGAGCGGCAGAAATTAGTTTACCTGCCGCTGGCTGATTTGGTGGTGTCCCAGGAGAATTGCATAAAGGGCCTTAACTCGTTGAGAAATTGAGACTTACAGACTTTGGGGCCGATCAGGCGAACCCGCTCACCCACAAGGGTTTACGACGTCCATTCAATTCTTCTGGGACACCACCGACTTCCTTTCAAATTCGCAACAAAAACAGTCGGGATCAGAGAGCGGTCAAGACCAACTTTGCAGCATACCACGGCCGCATTGATTATCCCAGACCGCGCATTTTACCAATGCATACAGAAAATGCCATGATGGCCCCTCGGCGTCGCCATCAATCTGCCTTGATTTACAATGTTTTTCGCGTCTACGGGATGACTCCAGAGTCGCGCGGTTTCGGGGATTGAATTCCTGGGTGTTGCATCTGGCGGAAACCGACTTGGAAGGCAGGGATCGGGTCGATATAATTCGCCGGCGGCGGAACCCGATTGCAGAACCCCAACTCGTTGGCCTCCAATGTCCTGGAGACAGTTTTCGAGGAATGCCCGAGGAGCTTGTCTGGCCGCGGGATTGATGGTGAGCGGGCTGCCTGCCAGTCTGGGCGCTGAGGTTCCGGTCCATGACGTGGTGCTGAGGGGTAAGGTGGTGACTCTGGCCGCCGCGCTCGACGCGAAGAAGCTGGGAATCCGGGTGGACCCTGAACCTACCGCGAGCACCGTCGTATTACTGAGTGAAGACGGGACGATCACCCCGTTGCTTTCCGACGAGGCCAGCCGGGCCTTATTCCTCGACAAGCGGTTGCAGAATCGTCCCGCCGAACTGCGGGGCAAGCGGTTTGGCGGGGTGCCGTATTTTCAGGTCGTCACGTTCAAGGTCGAGCAAGACGGCAAGCTGCAAACGCCCGAGTACTATTGCAATATTTGCACGATCAGCGTCCGGTTCCCACAGGTCTGCCCGTGCTGCCAGGGCTCGATGGAACTGCGGATGAAGCCGGGGCGGTAGTGGCGAGTGGCTCCTGAACCGAGGGTGAACCAAACATGCCCGGTCCGCACAATGTGAATCTCGTGCTCGGCCTGGTGGCCATCGTGGCCGTAGCCTCGACGGTTCTTTCCATGCTGGCCCTGGGGTGGGTCACGCGGCGAGGCCGCGGCAGGGGGCTGCCCGAGTACACGCCGCCCGTGACCATCTTCAAGCCGCTCAAGGGTCTGGACGAGGAGCTCGAGGTGAATCTACGCAGCTTCTTCCACCTCGATTATCCGGTGTACCAGTTGCTCTTCGGCGTTGCCGATGCGGGTGACCCCGCGATCGCGGTCGTGCAGAAGCTGATGGGCGAGCATCCTGATCGCGATGCCCGGCTGGTCGTGGGGGCCCCGGCCTTCGGCTTGAACCCCAAGGTCGAGAACCTGGCGTCAATGGATCGGTTCCGCAAGTACGACGTGATCCTGATTTCCGACTCCAACGTGCGGGTCCGGCCGTCGTACCTGCGTGAGACGACCAAGTATCTGGCCGAGCCGGGAGTCGGGCTGGTCACGAACCTGTTCGCGGGTGTCGGCGAGACCCACTCCGGCGCCATCATGGAGAATCTCCAGCTCAATGGGTTCATCGCCGGGGGTATGGCGCTGGCGTCGGTGCTGCGGGTCACCTGCGTGGTCGGCAAATCCATGCTGATGCCGGTCAAGACGCTCGAGGCGATCGGCGGCTTCGCCCGGGTCCGCAACTTGCTGGCCGAGGACCAGGTGATCGGCGTCCTGGTCCGCAAGGCGGGATATTCCATCCGCCTGTCGCACCATGTGATCGACAACGTCAACTGCCGGCGCGGATTCAACTGGTTCCTGAACCGGCATTCGCGGTGGTACAAGATCCGCCGCCAGATGGCGCTTTACACCTTCCTGTCCGAACCGATGGCCAACCTGGCGACGGTGGGCCTGGTCTGGGCGTTCTCGGGCGATTCAGGGATTGCCTGGGGCGGGCTGGTGGGTCTGGTCGGCATGGGCATGACACGCGACGCGCTGCAGACCCGATGGCTGAGTGGTCGGTTCCCTGAGCTGCGGAAACTGCTCTTTTCTCCCATCAAGGACGTCCTCCTGCTGCCGCTCTGGTTCGACGCGCTCGTCAACTCGCGCGTCCAGTGGCGGGGCCATCGATTCCACGTCGGCCGGCTGACCCGGCTGCGCCAGGCCCGCGTGCCCCGCGACGTCCGCCGCCGGGTGCGCCGGGTGAGGAAGTACCGCACCCAGCACGGCAACCCCGCCGCTGGCAACCAGGCCGCGAAAGACACCCGCAAGCTGCGTGACCTGGGCTCCCGGTTGCGGTTCTGGTTTGAGGATTCGCGGAATCCGCGGTACCCGAAAGAATCCTCTTGAATCTGGGCGGCGATCGCCGAATGATTGAGTTCGATTCCTTTGGGCATTTGAGGCCCCCGGGGCGAAAGAGGTTTCTTGATGGAAGAAAACTCCGGCGCATCGGAATCCGATGCATCGCCAACCGACCCTTCCGACCCAGAGCATGTCCTGTCTCGCGAGCCTGTTGAGGCTCGTCCCGTTGCCGTGGGCCCATTGGGTCCATGCTCTTTTCCCGCTGACCGAACCCGGACAGAGGCCATCTCTCGCCGCCTTGGCCGCTTGAAGCTCTTCTGCCTTGGCCTGATCCTGACGGGCCTCGTCGCCCTGGCACCCGAGCCGTTCGCCCTGGCCGAGGGCGCTGGCCTGGACCACGTCCGCAGCTCGGGAAAGCTCCGCTTCGGCAGCGACATGGAAGGCGGAGGCCCGTACGCCTACCCCGACCCGAACTCCCCGCGCGAAGTCACGGGCTTCGAGGTCGAGCTCATGGCGATGCTGGCCAAAGACCTGGGCGCAGCGCCCGAGTTCTGCCACGGACAGTGGGAAATGCTGCTGCAACTGCTTGACCTGGGCCAGAGCGACATCGTCGTCAATGGCTACGAGTGGACCGAACCGCGGGCACGCGACTACCTGGCCACCCGGCCGTACTACGTCTATCAACTCCAGTTGATGGTTCCCCGGGGCAGTCCCATTCACACCTGGGACGACCTGAAGCGGCCTCGCCCGGGCGGCGGCCGCTGGACGGTCGGTGCCCTGGCCGGTTCGGCGGCAGACACGTTCACCACCCTGGAGGGCGGGAAGAACGTCCGGGCAATCCAGTTCAGCGGTTCCACCGACGCCATGACCGCCGTGCAAAACGGCCAGTATGACGCGACCCTGCAAGACGTTCCCGCGGCGCAGTTCTACCTTGACCGGTTCACCGGGCTGGAGCTGGCCGGCCCGCCGCAGTCGCACGGCTATTACGTGATCTACACCAGGGCCAACGATCGGGCACTGCGTGACGCCCTGGACCAGGGACTGGCCCGGCTGATCGCCCGCGGAGACCTGCGCCGGCTGTACGAAAAATACGGCATC
>JAFAHT010000062.1 GCA_019237095.1 Planctomycetaceae bacterium | reverse complement strand
TGGCGGTAGGCCTCGGCCGCCTCGTTCAGCCGCCGCTGACCCTCCGGTCCGCCCAACCGCTTGCCCAGGGCCCCGAGCGCGAGGCCCAGGTTGTTCTGGGTCCTGGCCCAGCCCTGGGGCAAGTCGTCGCGGGTGTAGACGGTGAGGGCAAGGTTGTAGATCCGATTGTAGATCAGGCTCCCTTCCCAGCGCACCCCGTGGCCCTTACCGGGCTCTTCTCGGCCCATGACGCGGCGGCGGTAGGTCTCGGTGCAGACCATCAGGACGAACTGGGCCTCATCGAGGCTCCGGTCCATCCAACGGGGCCAGCCTTCCTCCGGCGCAGGGTGGACGTACTGGTCGAGGATCACGTTGATGCCGCGACCGCGCAGGGCGTCGGCTAGCTCGAGGACGCGTCCGACATGGTCGTCCGAGTCGTGGCTGTAGCTGATGAACGCGCTCGGGGACTTCGGATCCGCCATCGATGTTGATCTATTGCGCCGGAGAACCGCGTGAAGCCGCCCGATGCATGATCAGGCGAACGGGGCGCGATGTCCAACCCGGGACGGCCCCGGGGGGCTGGCAACACTCCCCTCAAAGACGGTCGGATGCTCCCGCACCCGTGAGGATCGACCCGGACCGGCTCGCTTGCAGTGGCCGGATTGCCAATGAGTACTACTCCGTGAAATCTCTCGAATGAAGCTTACTTGAGCCTGCGCGGCTTCGATCGTGTGATCCCGGATCGCGTTATTATAGATCCTGACGCGGCATGGTCGCAACCAAGAAGGAACACAAAGCGCGCACCACAGACGATCCGAGATTCATGCGTATTGATATGATTTGTCGTGGCGTTCACCCGGCGTTAAAGGCTCATTTGAGAGGAGTTGTTTCTTGCTTGTTCCTCAGCGCGGCGGCTCGTCGAGGCCGGCCAGGAAGTCGACCGTTCTGCGAATGCCAGGCAGAAGGTAGCCGATGGCCGAGTAATGGCCGCAGTCGTACCAGTCGATCGGCGGACGTCCTGCCGCGTTCCAGAGCGCCAGGGTCGATGCGGGGGGAACCACCTCGTCGACCTTTCCCGCGATCATGAGCAGCCGCTTGCCCTCGAGTCGGTGAGCGTAGGTCAGCGGATCGAAGGGCTCTGTCAGCGCCTTGAGGTCGGCGATCGTGCGGCCGGCAGCCTCCCAGGATTTCCGGAACTTGGCTGTTTCGGGCATGCCCCAGAGGATCCGCGACAAGTCGCCCCCGGCCAGCAGAAAAACGCCGGACCGGACGGCCGGGTCCACCGCCGCCACGATCGACGAGATGATTCCCCCCAGGCTGATCCCGGTGACTCCCAGGCGCGATGGATCGACGCGGGGGCGGCCAGCCAGCCAGCAGATTGCTCGCCGGACGTCGCAAACTCCCTGCCGCATCGCCGTCATCGTGCGCTCGATGTCCGCCGTCAGGAACTTCCGCGGCACCGGCGATGGCCCTGCCTTGGGCCGGCGCTCACCGTAATAAGGAAGCTTCAAGAAAAGGGCCGCGACGCCCCGATCCGCCAGCCGCGCGGCCATGTACCGCGATAACGGAAAGTCGGATCCCAGGATGTGGAGCACCACGACCGCGGGCCGACGCCCGGTGAACCCGATCGGATTGAAGAACTCGGCGTGGACCACGTTGTTCTCCACGTCCGGCGTCGTGATCGGTGAGGGGAAGCGAAGCAGGGACACCGTGTACCGGGGCGTCGCCAGGGCCGGTTCCAGCTCGTACCAGAACGTCTCGGCCTTGAGCCGGAACCGTTCCGGAACCGACGATTCTTGCGGCGACGGCAGGTACACAACATTGCCGCGCTCCGGACTGCCCAGCACGATCACTGAGCACAACACGAGCGGATGGAGAAGCAAGTTCAACCTCCCTGGCTGCTCAAAACGACCGGTGTGGCGTTGTTTTCCATCTGTGATGCGGTTAGATTACGCCACCAACCGCATTGCGGGAAAGGGAGTTCCTGCCAATGGAAGTCTTGGCCGATCGGGTTCGTCGTCTTGAACCCCAGAGAATCTGCATCATCAAACCAACTTCCCTCGGCGACGTCGTACATTGCTTACCCATCCTGCCCGCGCTTCGCGTGTTATTCCCAACCTCCCAGGTTAGCTGGGTGGTGAATGCCGCATTTCGAGGCTTGCTCGACGGTCATCCCGACCTGGATCGGGTCATTACCTATGAACGGGGCGGTTCGGGGATCTCGTTGCGCGGGGCGACGGCCACAGCGCAGCTTTGCGCCTGGCTTCTGAGCGAGAAATACGACCTGACGATCGACTTGCAAGGGCTCTTGCGTTCCGGCTTGATGACCGCCGCGACGCGGGCGCCGGTTCGCGTCGGCATGGCCGACGCTCGCGAGGGAGCCCGCTGGTTCTACACACATCGCGTGGTGGCTTCGCGGCATCAGTTGCACGCGATTGACCGCGTTCTCCGTGTCGTGGCGGCGCTTGGCCTGAAGGGATTCGAGCCCTCTTTCCCTGTTCCCCTCGGCGAGCAAGACATGCTCTGGGCCAGGGAAACCCTTGCTTCGGTATCGCGGCCCCGCCTGATCCTCAATCTGGGAGCGCGATGGCTGACCAAGCGATGGCCCCCGGAGCATTTCGCCGAGATCGCCAGGCGAGCGGTCGCGGAATTCAGCGCCGGGCTGGTCTGCGTGGGATCACGCGCGGACCTTCCGCTGGCCGCGGCGTTTCGCGTCGCGCTTGGCCCCCTGCCGCTGCTGGATCTGAGCGGCCGGACGACGCTGCTGCAGCTTGCCGCACTGACCCGGGAGTCGAACCTCTTCGTCTCCAACGATACCGGTCCACTTCACCTGGCCGCCGCCGCGGGAGCTGCCGTCGTGGGCATCTATACCTGCACCAACCCCCGTCTCACCGGCCCTTTCGGTCCTCACGCTACCACTGTCCAGAGCTGCGTCTGGTGCGCTCCGAGCTTCCGGAAGACCTGTGACCGGCTCGAGTGCTTCGCCGAGCTCAATCCCGACCGGGTGTGGCCCGCGGTGCGCAATCGCTTGATCCGGTCCCTGCAATCCGCCGCTTGAAGGACGCCGGAAGCCAACCCCGAATCCGATTGCAAACTATCGTGCACTGGATGACAACTTCTGGTTGAAGCGACGAGCCCGAATAACCCGGCGCCAGGAAGCGTCTTGCGACAAGGGGGAACTGTCTGCGCCGCGTCTCACGGAACTTCGGGCAGATTCAATAACTCGGAGATTGACAGAAGGCACCGCCCCCGAGGATGGCCGTCGGAACAGTTTCGGTTACGGAGTTTCCAGAAAGGTCCAACGCAATGCTCTGGCGACACCTTTGCCTGGTCCGGGACTGGTCGGCCGTGGGCCTTTTCAGTGGTCTCATGATCCTGGGCAGTTCGCTGGCGACGGCGCAATCGTCACGGCTGGACGATCCCGAAAAAATCTCGCCGCCCGCAAATGTGGCCACGGATACGGTCGACCTGCTGAGGGCGAGCAAGATGGGCGACCTGAGCGTGGTCGCTCGTGGCCAGGGTCAGGATCGGGTTCGTTTGACGATCCGCAACACGTCGAGCAAGCGGCTGAACGTGGTTCTCTCGGCGGGGCTGGTGGCGTCGGCCGCCGCCGGACAGGGCCAGGGCCGGGGGCTTCAGAGCATGGGCCTGGGAATGTTCTCCAACCGTCCAGGCAGTTTCGGACAGTTCCGTGGTACCGGTGGCGACGAAGGGCGGCAATCGGTGGCGATTGACGACTCAGCGCTCAATCCTTCGATAACCGTCCCCGCCGGCGAATCGCTGGACGTGACTGTTGCCGCGGTCTGCCTGAATTTCGGCCTGCCTACCCCGACCCCGCGCGACAAGTTCACCCTTGTGGACGTCGCTGATTACAGCACCGATAGCAGAGTGCGCAAGTCGTTACGCAGCTTATGCCTGCTCGGTACAAGCCAGGGTGTTGCCCAGGCCGTGATGTGGCGGGTCTGCAACGACCTGACGTTCGAGGCAATGGTTTCCCAAGCGGGCAAGGTGATCAACGAGCACGAGATCGCGCTGGCGGCCCGGTTCATCGAGGCCCTGGATGGATCGACGGGTTCCGACATGGTCGATGCAAGAACCCTGACCGAAGGCCGCGTGTTCGTCCAGATCCAGGGGGAAGGCGCCCTGGCGAACGATGCGGAACGACTCAACAAGCAGGTTGAGAAGTTCCCTCTGCTCGGTCTTCCCGTGCATGTTGTCGATCACGCCGAGCTACCCTCCATGTCGGCCGCACTTTTTATCAAGGTGGTCCTGACCGACGGTAAGACTGGCGAAACGCGCGGCCGGATCATGGTCAGCTACAGCTCGGCTGCCGATCAATGGGCACCACTGGGCAAGGCAAGATTTCAGGACACAGGGTCGGTGGATGTGCTGGACGGCAAGGCCATGTCCCAGATCATCGATCGCGCGGTCGGCGCGGCGTTCGTGACGGTCAAGCCGGCCAAGCGGACCGTGGGAAGCACAACGCTCAAGGTCGACAACCACCTGCCGTTCACACTGGCGACCGTGGCAGTCAAGGCCGGCAACTCGGCCGGCTCCCCGACCGTTCCCTTCCACGGTCTGGGGGTCGGCCCGGCCCGTTCGGCGCTCCTGCCGATCCAGGCCGCCACGGCCACAATTGAGCGCGTCGAACTGAACGGACTCTGATCGGCGGCGGTCCTGCCGTTTTGTGTCCAAAGAAAAACCAATCTCCCTCGCCGCAATGATGTGGTTTTTCCAACGAGTTTCTGGCACTTGCCGTGACTTGCCGGTGCTCGCTAAACTAGGTCGTTGATCTCTTTTGCGCGGGTCCGCGGGCGAGCACGCGGGCGCATTCCTGGAAAGCGGATGGAGCACCGCAAGAACTCATGCCACTGGAACGGCGGCGCGTCCTGTTTTCGGGCCGGGTTCAGGGCGTTGGCTTTCGAGCGACCTGCCGGTGGCTTGCTGGCGGCTTCGACGTCGTCGGGTACGTGCGCAACCTCCCCGATGGCCATGTTGAGCTGCTGGCCCAGGGGGATGCGGCCGAGATCGACCGCTTCCTGGATGCCATCTCGAACGAGATGGGCGGATTCATCCACAATATCACCTCCGAGCAGGAACCGACCGATTATCCTCCGCTGGAAGGATTCAAGGTTCGATTCTAGAGGCGATGAATGCTGGACCAATGCGTCAGACGCATCAACCCGTCGAACGTTATCATGAATTCTTGATCCAGTTTTCCTCACCGCCGACACTGACCTTACAACCATGAAATCATTCACCATTGCCCTGGCGACGGCCAAGGAAACGATTCGACAGCCGGCTTTCTTCGTGATGGCCGTCTTTGCCGGTGCGCTCTTGATCGGCACGATCTTCGTCCCGTACTTCACGTTTGGCGAAGACATCAAGATGTACAAGGACACGGGACTGACCACGATCTCGTTCGCCTGCATGCTGTTGTCGCTGCTGACGGCAAGCTCGACGGTTGCCGAGGAGATCGAGGGTAGGACCGCAATCACCCTCTTGTCCAAGCCGATCAATCGGCGCCAGTTCATCATCGGCAAGTTTCTGGGCATCGAGCTGGGCGTGCTGGTGCTCTATCTGCTGCTGGGCGCCTTGTTCGCGGGCGGGTTGTGGTACAAGTATGGCTACGACCTGAGAGAATCGGCCGGAGGTCTGGCCGAGAGCTCCAAGCGGCTGGCCCAGGTCATGCAAATCTTACCCGGCCTGGCGCTTGGATTCTTCGAGGTGACCGTCCTGACGAGCATCAGCATCGCCATCTCGACCCGTCTGCCCATGCTGGTGAACCTGGTCGTCTGCATCATGATCTTCTTTCTGGGCCACCTGAGCCCGGTGCTGGTGGATGTGACGTCGCAGAGTGAAGTGAACGAGCTGGTCAGCTTCATGGCTCGCCTGTTCGCGTGGGTCCTGCCGTCCCTGGAGTTTTTCAACGCCGGCCCTTCGATCTCAACCGGCGCGGTGATCCCTTGGTTTGGATACGTCTTGCCTGCACTGGGCTATTGCATGTTGTACAGTGGAGCAGCATTGTCGTTGGCGTTCCTTTTGTTCGAGGACCGGGACCTGGCCTGATCAAGCCGCATCCGAAGTCAGGGGACCTCACGCATGCAAGCCGACGCGTATCGTCGGGCACGGAAGCTCGTGGGTTCCCATACGGACCTGATCGTTGCAAGGGTGCTGGGCGCCATCCAATCGTTCTTGCTACTAGGGCTGCTGGGCATCATCTGCCTTTTTGTCGCGCTGATGGCCTCACGGGGCGAGGCGCGGTTTCCCCGCGCCGAGGCGGCACGCCTGCCGGCCTGGGTTGCAAACCAAGGGGCTGCCGACGGCGAATTCCTTCGGTTCCAAAACACGGGGATTTTTCCCCTGGTGGCCAATAACCTATCGGACACCAATCCGGTTCACCGCACCGGGGCATGGCTGGTGGACCGGATCTCGGCGGTCCTGACACCGTTGCGGAACAACCTGGGAGCGCTCACGACCCTGCTGGCGATCGGATTGTTGCTCTTGCTGGCACTCTCGCTCTTCACCCAGTGGCGGCGGAGGGCGATGGCGCGGGTGGCGACTGAACTGGCCACGACGCTCCGCAACCAGATTCATCGCCAGATGTATCGCCTGGGCCAGTCATCCCTTCCGACCGAAGGCATTGGGCCGGTCGTGAACATCTGGACGCGGGAGGTCAATGATATCCGAGACGGCGCGATTGCCGATCTCGGTCACACCCCTCGGATGCAGATTCTGGCGGTCGGGTTGATCTTGATCGCCCTGCTGGCATCGCCGATCTTGACGCTCTTCCTGGGCTCGCTGGGCTTGCTGGTGCGCTCCATCTCCAGGCAACTCAATCGGGATGCCCGGCTGGCCCAGGACGCGGCACTGCATGATGTTTCGGTCCAGCTTTGCTTGCTGCACGAGGACCTGGGCCTTTTGCGAACTGTGCGGATTCACGCCGCGGAGAACTACGACCGCCAGCGATTCGACGAGCACCTGGACCGTTTTCGCGAGGCGGATTTCCGGCGAATCGTCACCGAGCCCAAGCTCAGCCCCACGACCGCCCTGCTCTACGGCGCAACCCTGGCAATCGCTCTGGGCCTGCTCGGCTACACCGTGCTGATGCGCGAGCAGATCTCGATCGCCACCATGCTGGTGCTCCTGGCCGCCCTCGCCGGGCTGGCACACCCCATCGCGGAGCGGCACAAGGTGAGGCGAACGATCCGTCAGGCGAACCGGTCGGCGGCCGGAATCTTCGAGTTTCTGGAGCGGTCTCCCGAGCTCCATCAGAACGTGGGTGCTCACTTCCTGGCGGCGCTGAAAGAGCAGATCGTACTGGACAACGTCACGCTCAAGAGCCGCTCGGGCCGGACGCTGCTCGAGCAGGTCTCCGTCGAGATACCTGCCGGCTCGCGGACCGTGATCATGGGCCTGGATGAAGATTCCAAGCAAGCCCTGGCCTGTCTCATCCCGCGCCTGATCGACCCCCAGGTGGGGCGGGTCTTGCTCGACGGTCACGACCTCCGCGACGTGACCCTAGAATCGGTCCGCGCCCAGGTCGGGACGGTCCTGCAGGCCGACCTGGTCTTCACGGACTCGGTCCTGGTCAACATCGGCATGGGAGATCCCTTCAATGCCCTGCCCCGCGTGATCGACGCGGCAAAGCTGGCCCATGCTCATCAGTTCATTCAAGCCCTTCCCCACGGGTACGACACGATCATCGGCCCGCTGGGCCATTACCTCAGACCCGACGAGCAGTTCCGCATTGCTCTGGCCCGCGCCTCACTTCACGACCCGTCAATCGTGATCATCGAGGAGCCCTCCGGCGTTCTGGACGAGGACGTCAGGAACCTGCTCGACGACACTCTGGCCCGACTGGCGCTGGGGCGAACCCTGATCCTCCTGCCCCACCGGCTTTCCACAATCCGATCGTGCGACCAGGTCATTCTGTTGCACAACGGCCAGGTCGAAGACGTCGGTCCGCCCGCCCAGCTTCAGACCGATAGCAAGCTCTACCGGCACCTGCTGTACATGGAGTTCAACGAGTTCATCAGCGGCGAACTCGAGGCCGTTCAGCTTTCCACGTAGTGGCGAGGCTGCCCGCGGGGTGGAGCAGTCCCGCCGGCGAAAGGTCGCTCCCCTGGGATGCCGCGTTCCAGATGCTAACCTGGCTCAAGCTCGCCGAAGCGGCCTGGCCACTTCCCGTTCCCGCCGCCCAGGCGCTCATGGCCTCGAGCAGCGAAGCGAAATTGTCCTGAGGCAGCGATGGCAGTATGCTCGACTGGGAGGCATTGAGCGAGTTGACCTGCTCGCCGTTGACGAAAACCAGCACGTTGGGCGTGAGGCCAAAGTTCGATGGAGCCGGGGTCGCCTGGGAGTCGACCGCAGGGCCAGTGGACGGCGTGCTGGTTGACGTTGTCGCCGTGCCTGCCGGAGTGCTGCTGGCCGGAACATAGGAGACCGGAGTCGCGGTCATTGTGCCGGTGGTCCCTGGGGTCGTCTGCACGGCGGGAATGGAGACCGTGACGGGGGCAGAAGCGATCGCGGGCGCCGGGCTCGAGGTCGCCGAGGGAATCAGGGCGGCGGCATGGGGAATATCGAGCCTGCCAATCGTCAGGCCCGTCACCGGATCGTAGATCGGGTCAGAGCCCTGCTCGAGCCATTGGGTCACCTGGTTGACCGTGGGCAAGGTCCCGAACCTGGCCTGGTAAATCTGCTGCAACAAGACGACCGCGCCGGTCACCAGCGGCGTGGCGAAACTGGTGCCCTCGACGCTGGAGTAACCGCTGTCTCCCGTAGGAGCGACCATTCCCGCGCCCGGCGCTGCCAGGTCGGTCATCGTGCCCATGCCCGTCACCGGGCCGAGGCGCTGGGCGTCCGGTAGCAGTTGATCACCACTGCTGTCGGTGGCCGTCACGCTGATCACGCCGGCGACGATCGCGGTGAATCCCTCGCCTTGCTGTCCCGTGAAGCTGTTGCCGGTCGCGGATACCACAGGAATGTTCATGGCCTGGAGCTGGCCGACGAGGTTGGTGATCTGCTCGCCGACTCCGCCATCCTGGGCAAACCAGTTTTGAGCGTAGTTGCCACCGTCAGACAACGACATGTTGACTACAGTAATGTTGTACTGGCTGTGATTATTGATGACCCACTGGAGGGCACTGGCGATGCTGCTCAGAGAGGCCGTGTTGTTGGAGTCCGTGACGCGCAAGGCGACGATATTGACGCCAGGCGCGACGCCCAGGTTATTGGGATCGTCGGAGCCGATCAGCCCGGCAACGGCGGTACCGTGCTGCGAGTTGGTCGCCATGGGATCTGGGGTATTGGTAGCGAAGTCATACCCCGCCATGACCTTTGCGCCCGGGCCGAATCCACCGCCCAGGGCCGGGTTGTTGTAATCCACCCCGGTATCGATCACCGCGGCGGTCATGCCGGTGCCGTCGACGTCATATTCCTGGCGGGCCGCGGCGGCGCCCACGATCGGGTCGAAGGCGGTCGGGGTTCCGGTCAAGAGCGTGCCGGCCGGCCGCTCGAGGAGTGTCGCGGGCTGGGTTGTATGCACCGTGTTGACCTTGATCGTGGTTGACCGGGAGATCTCGCGATCATGAAGCGGTTGCCTGGCTGGAATGTGAGCTCGAAGAGCGGCCGCGTAATAAGGATGAGAGGCAGCCGAATGGAGCAGGCTGAGGCCAGCACCGGTCGAGAGCAAACAGCGCTCATCAAGTTCTTCAAGGCTGGGGCGATATCGACGAAGAGACGGACGACTGCGGATGCGGTTCTGGGTCCATACCATGAATCGAAGCTCCCCAGACGGCCGCCATGCCATTGGCTCAGGCCGCCCCGCAAATCGGTTGTGAACGCCCCCCCTCCATGGCGTGCGCCGGACGCGGGCCGAATCAGCTCGGCCAAGCGCACGGCGCCCGGCGACCCGGCCCGATCGGTGATCGAGGCAGGGTCTGCAGAGCGTGTGACACGGTTGTTCGGCTCGCGAACGGCGACCGACGCCTGAACGAGGGAACGCACCCGGCTTGCCACTGCTGGCACCACGGGGGGAATCGTCTCCTCGTTGCCTCCGATCTTCTCACCTGAGCGCTGAGAATCGACGGCCGGCCGGTACGGGAGAAAGAGTCTGGGGACACTCCTCCCCCACTCCCGGCGACGGTGATTCAGCAACGACCTCCTGGGGCAGACCGGGTTGAATCATTCCGCCCGGCCCATTGGGACCTGGCCAACAAGCGGCCTGGTCCCCGGCGCGATCCGCTCGCACCGGTTCGGCCCGGGCTCACGAGGTCCTGGCCATTTGCCAGTACCTCGATCGCCAGGGACCGAGCCGTCGATCGTCGTCCGGCCACTCCGTCTTGTGTCCCATCATGGGACGCTCTAGAGTGATGGCGACTGTCGACGGCCCTGCCCGAGACCTGGCCTCGGTCAGTGCCCCTTCTATCGGTTCGGACTTCAAGCGAGGTCGGCCCGAAAATGGAAATCATCGCGGTGATCCCCGCCCGGTTCGCTTCAACCCGATTACCCGGCAAACCCCTTCTATCCGAAACCGGCCGGCCCCTGATCCAGCACGTGGTGGAAGCGGCGCGACGGGCAAAATCGCTACATCGCATCATCGTCGCCACCGATGACCCGCGGATCGCCGACGTCGTGGCCGGCTTCGGAGGAGAGCCCATGATGACCCGCGCCGATCACGCCACCGGCACCGAGCGCGTCGCGGAGGTGGCCGCGCGAATCGAGCAAGCCGGCATCATCGTCAACGTCCAGGGGGACGAGCCGGAAATCGCCGGCAGTACCATCGATCGCCTCGTGTCACTCTTGGAAAGCGATCGCGACGCCCCCATGGCAACCCTGGCCACGCCCATTCGCGACCCGGCGGTCTATCGCGACCCCTCCTGCGTCAAGGTCGTCTGCTCCCGCCTCGATCGCGCCCTCTACTTCTCCCGCAGCCCGATCCCCTTTCATCGCGACGGTCTGCCGGACCCCGCCGCGAGCACTCCCGTTGCCCATCTCCATCTTGGCCTCTACGCCTATCGCCGCGAGTTCCTGCTGTCGATAAGCTCCCTGCCCCCTTCTCCTCTGGAGGCCGCCGAGAAGCTCGAGCAGCTCCGCGTCCTCGAAGCCGGCCACCCCATCGCCATTGGCATCGTCGACGAGCCCAGCATCGGCATCGACACGCCGGAGGATTATCGGAGGTTTGTGGATCGGTTCCGGAAGAGTCAGGTGGAGGCTGAAAGACGAGAGGAGGTGCGTCATCACCGAGATTGATTGCCAGCCGGCATGTAATCGGGCTTCAAGCCGAGCAGGCTTCTTGCTCCCGCGCCAGGCGGTTTTGCAGCAGGGCCATGAAGTCGGCGTGGGCGAACCAGGGGCTAGTCGGGATTGGCATGGCAACTGCGATATAATAATGGCCGATCGAACGATGAGTGTCAGCAGCGGGTGACACAGCTTCGCGTCACCCCCGGCGCCAATGTGATATAGTTCAGTTTGACGGAGAAACTCATGCGCGTCTGGCCTGGACGACCATATCCCCTGGGAGCGACGTGGGATGGAGCGGGTGTCAATTTTAGTCTCTTCGCGGAGAATGCAACGAAGGTCGAGCTCTGCCTGTATAGTGGGCCCGACAGCGCGAAGGAAGTGGAGGCCATCCCGCTCCGCGAGCAGACAGCACAGGTCTGGCACAACTACTTTCCCGATATCATTCCCGGCCAGCTCTACGGTTACCGGGTGCATGGCCCGTTCGAGCCGAAGCAGGGACACAGGTTCAACTCCAAGAAACTCCTGCTCGACCCTTACGCGAAGGCGATCGGGCGCGACCTGAAGTGGGATGATTCGTTGTTCGCCTACCAGCTCAATCATCCCGACGCCGACTTGACGCTCGACGACCGCGACAGCGCAGGGTTTGCTCCGCTGGCGGCCGTTGTGGACACCGCGTTTAGCTGGGGCGACGACCGTCCGCCGCTGACGCCCTGGCATAAGACGTTCATCTATGAGCTTCATGTCAAGGGATTTACCAAGCTCATGACGGAAGTGCCCGAGAAGCTGCGCGGGACCTACGTTGGGCTGGCCTCGGACGCCGCGATCCATCATCTGCTGGACCTGGGTGTTTCCGCCGTGGAGCTGTTGCCGGTTCATTATCACGTCGACGACCGCTTTCTCGTGGAGAAAGGTCGCGTCAATTACTGGGGATACAACACCCTCGGCTTCTTCGCCCCCGACCCTCGCTATGCGACCGACCGCAGCCCGGAGGGAACTCTACGGGAATTCAAGACGATGGTCCGCTCGGTGCACGCCGCGGGAATCGAGGTGATCCTCGATGTCGTCTACAACCACACCGCCGAGGGAAACCAGCTCGGACCGACACTCTCGTTCCGGGGCATTGACAACGCTAGTTACTACCGCCTGGCGGACGACCCGCGTTACTATATGGATTTCACGGGCTGCGGCAACACGTTCAACATGCAGCATCCGCAGGTTCGGCAATTCATCATGGACAGCCTGCGCTACTGGGTGCAGGAGATGCATGTGGATGGGTTCCGCTTCGACCTGGCGTCCGCCCTGGCGCGCGAACTGCACGAGGTGGACCGCCTCTCCGCGTTTTTCGACATCATCAACCAGGACCCCGTGATCTCGCAGGTAAAGCTGATCGCCGAACCCTGGGATGTCGGCCAGGGCGGCTACCAGGTCGGCAAGTTCCCGCCCTTATGGGCCGAGTGGAACGGCCGTTATCGCGACGTGGTGCGGCGATACTGGAAGGGCGACGATGGGCAACTGGCCGAGTTGGGCTACCGCCTTACCGGTTCCAGCGATCTCTACCAGCGCGACGGCCGTCACCCGACCGCGAGCGTGAACTTCATCACGGCGCACGACGGATTCACCCTCCAAGACC
>JAFAHT010000081.1 GCA_019237095.1 Planctomycetaceae bacterium | reverse complement strand
TCGTCATCCCTAGGCAAAAAGGAGTTTTCCTGCCCCGGACGATCATACCAAGGCGTCTTAATGGGAGTTGGAACACGCTACAGCGAACGCAGAAGCCGAAAT
The DNA here is from genome assembly GCA_019237095.1 of Planctomycetaceae bacterium. Lineage (GTDB taxonomy): Bacteria > Planctomycetota > Planctomycetia > Isosphaerales > Isosphaeraceae > Aquisphaera. The sequence goes on along the minus strand of JAFAHT010000081.1, from coordinate 2,232 downwards.
ATCCCAAGCTCGCTGGCTTAGCTATTGTGATGCGTAATCCCTGGGTTGCCCCCGTAGGGGGCGGGGAGGGCAGAAGCAGCGCCTCGCGACACGGCAGCAACTCCGAGCGCCTGCCCTCGGGGACCGATCCCCTGCCCTCGGAGCCATCTCCAACGAGGACCGAGGGTGGGACTCGGCAGAAGGCACGCCGGATCGCTCGAAGCGCTTCGGGTCGCACGGCCAGAGGCCGTGGTTTCATGGACTAATGATCACAGATGGTCGGGCATGAGCCACTCCCCTATGATCCGCGTGACCCGGTCGTCTGCATGGACGAATCCCGCAAGCAACTGATCGCAGAAGTGCGTCCGCCCCTGACCGCGGGTCGTGGCCGTGCTCGCCGCGTGGACTACGAATACGAGCGCAAAGGGATGTGCAACCTCTTCCTGTTCTTCGAGCCGTTGCGCGGCTGGCGTCACGTGTGGGTCACGGAGCAACGGCGCCAGGTGGAATAGGCCTGGTGTGTGCGCCTCGACTTTGTCCCTCACGCAGCAGACGCCAAGCCGTGAATCAAGGCATCGAGAAGCTCTCCGGGCAATTGGATCAGGTCGCTACTTTCATCTGAACTTTCGCAATTTCTTGGGTACGAAACCGGAGGGGAACTCCTGGATCTTGAGGGTGAACCCGTGTCACTGACACTGCCTCAAGAAATCAGGAGTCCCCTCCGTGTGGCAACTGATCCCCTCCCTCGACCTCATCGTGCACGACCTGGCCGTGGTCGTCACCGAACCGACCTTCCAAACCCACAGGCCGATCCTCCTTGGCTGGCTCATGGGCATCGGCCAGCGCACCGCATCTCGCGTCGTCCAGACCATCCAGGCCAGTTCGGTCGTCTCGCAAACTGGGCATCCTCCCTTCTTCAGCGGTTTGCCGTTCTGAATCCGCTGGAGGCGGGAGTTCATCCGCTTGAGGATGTCCCGCATCGTGCGCGCGCTGGGCAACTCCTCGTTGGAATACCCCTTGGCGATCAAGCCATCTCGCACCTCGGCCGCCGACAGGTCGGTGGACCGCCGCGCCGACTTGAGTTCCGGATCGGCGTGCGTCTGAGGTTCCACAATGGCGCGGATGTCGGCCGCCAGTTGCGGGTCCTTCTGCTCGCTGCGCTGCCGGCCGCGCGCGGCAAAGTTCTCCAGGCAGCGCACCCCGTGAGGAAGCTCATGCAGCCCGTTCTCGACTGTGTCGCGTCCCCAGCCGAAGCGTCGTTCGGCTTGGCGGGCGCTGCTGCCGCACAGTGCGGTGGCCACCTCGGCGAGGACGAGTCGGCGTTGGTATCCGGTCAGCCGTCTGGCTCCCGACCGAATCAAGGCGTCGAAGCGCTCGACGGAGTCGTCCATCACGGTGGCACTCCCCGGTGGCGAGTCGGTCATCGATTGACCCATAGTCTCGCATCATTATGGGAGGGCGGGATAGCTCAATTCGGGGTAAGTTTCCATCCACCGGTCGCCTTACCGCGCCCGACTTGACCGCGTGCGGGGCAATCGGGGTTGTGGCAGAATTGAGCGAGCGGGTCCATCGGTATCCCTCCCACGGCACGGTTTGGCGACCATGCATGGAGGAATGCTCGGTGGACCCGCGTTTTTCAAGGGGGTTACCCCCTCATCATGGTTCAATGAAGTACTACCAAATATTAAGCATTTTCTGGTTGTAATCTCGATTCTCAAGGGGATCTTTCTTAATGTATCAGACGGCGACGCATTGTCGCCATCAGGGTCGTGCGCCTCATACTCAAGATGTACCCGTCGAGTCAACGCGCGCCGTAAATTTCGCCTGCAGCCCACCGGGGCAGGGTGCGCGCCGAACCGGCGTCAGGTAACACCTGCAGCCCACCAGCACGGAGTGCGCGCCGGAGTCGGCACCTGGCCGAGCAACATGAATTCAAACTGAACGACCAGCGCCTGGAAGGCGGTGGTTTCGGCAGTCGGCTGAAAGCCCGACTGACCTGGGAGCTATGCGTCATCTACCGTTAAGTGGCCAGGTGCCACCACATCCCGATCACTTTTGTGCCACCACATCCCGATCAGTCCGTTGTAATCTGGACTGAAAACCGCATCCCTCCCCGGAGGTCGCCATGAGCAAAGTGATCGGGAAGCCGCTCGCCGTCGAGCCATCGTCGCCGCCGTCCGAAGCGGTCGATCGCAGCACGAGGTCGCCCACGAATTCGGCGTCAGTCAATCCACTGTTCATGCGTGGGTCCGT
>JAFAHT010000032.1 GCA_019237095.1 Planctomycetaceae bacterium | reverse complement strand
TTCATCGACTCGGGAGCACGCCCGACCGACTCGAGAGCCGCTGTGCTCGCTTCTCCAGGAATTGCGCCGCCCGCTCCCGGCCATAAGACATCAACCCACTGATGAAACCGGCGCCACGATCGAACTCCGAAGCATCGTCGAAGGAATGTTCCATGACGATCCGGTGCACTTCGATGGGACGATAGTGGCCGTCATTCAGGGTTCCTCGTTTCAAGAGCGTGTTGATCGTTTCGATGAACCGGAGTTCTTGCTCGAGCACTTGTTGGCTGGCCAGCTCGATCATGTCCGGGGAATATCCCGCGGGGGCCGACGACCTCTGGCGACCGACCTTGTTGACCTGGATCAACCAGATCTCGCTGGGCTTGAAGCGGGCCACCTCGCGGATTGGCGAGCCTGGAAGGCTTTGGCCCTCCGCGCAGGGGTGAGTCTCGAGAATGGCCTCCGGACCCGGCAGCACAATTCCGGTTGCTGCCTGCATTATCTCGGCGCTCACCTCCGGGCCGCGGCAGACACCGAGGATCCCGTGGGCGTCGGCGATGCCGACCACCAGTCCCGGTGCCCCCGGCCGTGCGGCTAGCGAACGGGCCACGGCGAAATCCACCCGGCGTTCGAGCAATCTGCGGAGCTGGTCCGGGCCCAGCGCGGTGACCTCGTGGAGGTCGAGGACCGGTAGCGGTACCATCGCGCGGAGGTAAAGCGCCATCTGGGCCGAGTAATTGAGAAGAGTGTCGACCAGCGAGACGGCCGCATAGTCGCGCCAGAACTCTTCGAGCTGATCGATCGCCTGCTGTGGCCCGTCCCGGAGCAAGCCGTCCCAGGCCAGCAGCGCGCAGAGAGCGCCGAATGACGTGCCGGCGAGGGCTGCGATCCGACTATCGCCGCCCGCTTGCTCCAGCAATCCCTGAAGGACGCCCGCAGTGAAGGCCGCATGGCTGCCGGTCCCCTGGCAGACAAGGGCGATCCGGTCCTGGCTGGAGATTCGCTCAGGGTGCTTGCGCTCCCGGATCACCCCCTCGAACAGGCAGAACGTCTCCTCGCCCAGGAGCAATTCCCGCAACCTCGTCAATTGTTCGGCACTAATGCGGCCGGAATCCCGCAGTTCCTCGATTTCCTCGAGGCAAAGCTCGACCGCCTCTTCCTTGCCGGGATAAAAGGAATGCCGCGCGATCCGCGTGACCGTCCCAATCAGCTTCTGAAAGTAGGCTGCATTGTCCAAAGGATCTGCCCTCGCGGCACAAGTTCTTGCGCAGACCGACAAGGCTGATCGCGCGAGGCCCAGATTGTGTTGTGGTCGAAAGCCCAGACTGCCCTGCTGACGACTCGCGCAGGCCCAAGAAGCGTTACATTGTAAGTTCACATTGTAAGCTCGCGCGTGGCCAAATGCAAATAGAACCGTGTCGATCCTGAGTATTGCTTTCTCCAAGGCTGACCACTCGCCACTGCCCGCTCACTGTCGCCGCGAGTCGGCAGGGTCGGCACCGGAATCAGCGACGACCACGGGGCGGCCGTTCGATGCACCAGGTTTGCGATTCTGGGCGACGATATCACAAAATCGAGTGCGCGCATCGCTATCGAGCTGGGCCTGGTTGGCAGCGATCTGAGTAGCCCAGGTCGGGTGCATGACGACCAACCGGCTCATGAGCGAGACAAATTGCCCTGCCTCGCGGACTTGGTCTTCGAGCAGCCGTTCGATCACGGGTCTGATCGTCCGCGCCAGGGTCTTCCAGCCCCTTGAGTCAACCTTCACGAAGGCCTCGACATCGTGCTGGATGTAGGTCTCGCTGTTGGCCTCGCGATAATATCCCGTGTGCAGGATGAGCACGACCCGAGCGTCGATGCGGGCATTGCTGCGAGGACTGGTGTAGTTGAGGTAGGCCAGCAGGACATGGAGCCGTGGGGTGCGAAGCACGAAGTCCCAGGTGGCCGTCGTTCCCGCGCCGTCCTCGCCCTGGTAGCGGTTGGCTCCCAGCCTTCTGAGCCGCACGGGCGACTCGGCCAGGTCCTTCCAGAGAGCCAGCGTCAGGACAGGCTCGTTGACCAGGCTAAGATAGAGCCCGGCATTGCAGGGAAACGAATCCGGCACTCCCTGACGATGGAAGGTGTGATCGCGGATCACCTCGGCGACGCTTTCGCGGAACTCGGCCGGCAACTGATCGAGCGGAAGCACTTGCGCTGGATCGATTCGCCAGGCCAGGCCGGCCCATGACCGCGGACCCGGTACCGTCAGGATGGCCGCCGCAATGATCCCGATCCCGATCCCGATCCTTCCGCCCATCCTCGCGAGCAATCGGCAGCTCCCTGTTCCAATCATGAACCTCTCCGTCGCCACGGCTGCCGCACGACCTTGTAAGGACTCCATTCCCCGAGGCCGCGTGCTCCTCGATCTCACGATTCTAGAATCGGCCAATCGACCGTGTTTCCTGACCCTCTTCTAAACAAGACAGGCAAAGCCGACAGTCGAGGAAAAAACAGAAGGTTCAGGCAATCTGAAAGGAAAGTCATGGGATGAAGGAGTCTGCGCATTATTCAAGGTTTCAGGCGATCCGCGACGCTCTGGCCGTCCGGCAGGGCGCTCGGAAAACTTCAACTCTTTAGAGTGATCTTGCCGGAATTCGGTTTGTCACTAAGATCGCGCCCCGTTGAGATGGATGCGCTTGTGGGGTGGCGGACCGAGGGCTCGAATCCCGATCCGTCGCGGGCGACAGAGCCGCATCGTTGCATTTCTTCCGGGCCAGCGATTCGCATGCAGAGCGCCCACGAGGATCATGGACGAGGTTCCGATCAGCGAACGGGCGTGAGCACCAGGACGAGGTTCCGGTCTTCGCAGGGAGGCAACCATGCCAGAGCGACGTCGGGCGAGGCTTTGGATCGCGGGGATACTGGGCGGTTCGGTGCTGGCCGCCGCAGTGATCTTCGGGTTCTTCTCGGGGCCGCACGGGGCCCTGACGACCCATGGCGGCAGTGCGGTCTCACTGGGCCAGGCCAGCAGCTTGGCGGTGTTGAACCAGGGGTTGCGTGACAGCGATCCCCGTGCGCTGGCTGTCTTTCACGAGCGCCTCACGTCACAGGCCAATGAGACGCGAAAAGCCCTCAGCGATGACGAGGCATCGCAGTGGCTGGAATCCCTCTCTGCCCTGCGCACCGGCTTCTTCAAGTTCAGTCCCCCGGCGCGTGCCACGACGGCAATGGTCGCCTGTGGCATCCTCGACAAGTTCTCGGTCGAGAACGCACCCGCCCGGTGGATCGAAGCACTCCAGCCCGTGTATGACATCCTCTCGGCTTGCCTGGCCGACGCCGACAGCAACGTCCGGTACATCGCACTTGAGCAGGTCAGCCGGTTGTGGGTCTGGATGCCCGGCCGCTCGCTCATCGAAGCCGAGGAAAACTCGCTGGGCAACTGGAAAGAAGGATTGCACCGTCCGGTCGTGCGCTGCCTGGCGAGCACCGATATCCGCACCCGCATCGGCGCGATCTTCTGCCTGGGGTTCCTGCCTATCGATTCGGCGGCCGCGCCCGCAGTTGCCTATATTGAGGACAACGACAGTGTCGACGTCCGCCGCCAGACCCTCGTCTCGTTTGCCCAGCGTCCCTACCTGCTGACTGAAGATATGCTTCTGCGACGCCTTCATGACACGGATTCCACCATCCGCGAAACCGCGACGACCGTACTCAAGGCACGCGGCCTGAACCAGGAGCTGATCAGCCTGGGAGGTCTGCTCGTCAGTCCCAAGCCAGAGCAGCGATGTTCGGTGATCAGCCTGATCAAGAACCGGACCGACATCGATCCGGTCGTCTGGCTGCTCCAGCTCTCGCACGACACGGACGAAACGGTCAGGCTCATGGCCGTGCAGGACCTGGCCGCCCAGCCCTCACAGACCGTCGCGGTCAAGCGCCGGCTCGCCGAGACGGCTCGCTTCGACAGCTCGGAGCAGGTCCGCCAGACGGCGAGCAAGTTCGTTCCCTCCGCTCATGAGACTACGGCCTTGCTACCCCCGTTGCCTGGATCGGCGAGCCTCAACCCCAAGGCCAATTGAGCAAAGGCGAGAGGCGAGAGGCGAAACATCGTTTCCAAACTGAACGGTGCGGCATGGGGACGCAATTCCCTGGGCTGCACCGCTCGTTGTTTTGCCGTGGCAGGACTCTTACCGCAGCGAGAGTTGAAGCCGGATGGCATAGCGGCGCAGTTCCTGGTCGAGCCGGTCGAGATCTCCCAGGTGAGCCTGCGCGTCCTCGATCCGCCGGTCGGACTTGACTCGCGGCGCGATCGCTTGCAGGTATTGCCGGAACCGGGGCAGCGCCGCCGGTTCCTTGATCAGGTAGTGCACCAGCAGCCAGCTCTGGGCATAGCCCAACATGATGCGAGCGGCATTGCCGGCGCGAAGGACGGAATCATCGCCGATGAGCTCGCGCACGGGAATCCAGGACACCCGCCTCTGGATTCTGGCCAGGTCGTCCATCCGCCTCAGGTTGAGCCGTCCGAAATCACTGGACCCTGAAACCTTGCGAGGCTCGGCGTGGGTGCCCAGACCCTCGACGATGCAAAGCGGCGTGTCCCCCGCGCGGTTGAGCAAGCCCGTATTGAAAGAAAGCTGGTGCGTTCCCTCGTGGGACAGGGTCTCCATGTTGCGGTGCGACGCCCGTGGCTCGATGGGCACGTTTCTCCAGTCGAAGACGTGCAGCACGTTGGTCCTCTTGTCGTAGATTCCCGCCGGTTGAAGAGGTCGTCCCTTCGCGGCGGCACCGAGCAGCGACGGCAAGCGGAAAAACCTCCCAAAAGATCGGTCGTCACGAAACATGATCACGATCAGGGGACTGTCCGGCAGGTGCACGTGGAACCCAAGGGAATCAAAATACCTCTGATAATCCGCGGCAAGCTGTTCGCAATCGGCGAGGATCGTCGTGATGAATGCTTCGGGAGCGTCCCCGATCGCCACGTAATGTGCCGAGTGGACGGTGCTGAGGGGGCCGATCTTGGCCTGGTCCAGTTTATCTCGGACCGCGGCGAGCTCGGCGTCCGGCGTCATCGGCGTCGCGGGCGCGCCCTTGTCCTTCGCTGGACTCTGCGTTTCCTTGGCTGGACTTTGCGCCGACCGCGCGGTCGCTGTGCCGCCGCCGGAGCCGATCACCCCGCCCAGCATCAGCCATAGCCAGTCGCGCCGATCCAGAAGCGCCGATTTCGATTCGGCTTCGCCGTGGTGGACTCGCATGATCAACCAGCCGTTTCGAGCTCGCCCCAGGTCTCCCAGACTCCCGCAATTCCAGCATATCCAACGGAGCAGACGCCGGAAACAGGCACATTTCCGCCGCGCTTTGCTCGCGGGATCTGGACTTCCTGGAGGGCGCGACGACTGGCAGCAAGCCCACTCCATACATCTTCCATGCTCGAATCGAATCGCAGGATGCCACACGGTTCCGGGAAACCTGCACGAAGAGCGAGGACCGCCAGGATTTCTCAGGCCAGCCTCATCGACTCAGGTCAGCCAGGCGCACTCGCCGCCGCACGAACCCCCGGTGTGCGCGGTTGCGCCGGGCCAAGGGCGGTGTTAGAATGGACGTGGACGAAGCCTGCATCTCGATCTCATTGATTTCCATAACGATCCCGCCGGATCGAAGCGAGGGATGATGGAGGGACAAGGTGGTTCCATCACTCACTGGCTGGGCGACCTCAGAGGCGGCGACCTGGCGGCGGCCCAGCCACTCTGGGAACGCTATTTCGGCAGGCTGGTCGTCCTGGCCCGGGGGAAGCTAGAGCGGCAGCGCCATCCTCGGGCAGAGGCCGACGAGGAGGACGCTGCCTTGAGCGCGTTCAACAGCTTTTGCGTGGGAGTCGTCCAGGGAAGGTTTCCCCAGCTTGCCGATCGCGAGGATCTCTGGCGAATTCTCATGACCATTACCGTGCGCAAGGCCTACGCCCAGGTTCAGCGCCGGAAACGACTCAAACGCGGCGGAGGGCGGGTCGTGGAAGAGGCCGCGCTGCGGGGTCCGACGGGAGACACGCCGCTCGCCGCGGCGTCGGCTGCGGGACTCGAAATGATCGCGGGAGAAGAGCCCACGCCCGAGTTCGCGGCGATGGTGGCCGAGGAATACCGCCGGCTGCTCGACGCCCTCGAAGACGACGGGCTGAGGCAAGTTGCGATCAGCCGGATGGAAGGGTACACCTGTGACGAGATCGCAGCGCAGCTTGGCTGCGCCCGCCGGACCGTGGCGCGGCGGCTGGACCTGATCCGCAAGACCTGGCTGGCTCACGTTGAGGTGGCCTGATGCTCACCAACCCTCCTCAGGGTGAGGATCTTGACTCGCCACTGGCTCGAGCTCGGCGCGTCCACCAAGCGTGCGAGCGCTTCGAGTCCGACTGGAGAAGGGGCGGCCAGCCCTGGCTTGAAGACTTTGTGGATGCAAGCTGCCCGGAAGATCGACCCGCACTCTTCAGCGAGCTGCTCCCTCTGGAGATCGAGCTCCGCCGCGAACGCGGCGACCGCCCCTGCTCCACCGAATACCTTGCGCGGTTCCCGGACCTGGAGAAACTGATCCTGGAAGTGTTTCGCGATCCCGAGCTGGCCGCTGGCGATCCGCAAGCGACCGCGGCATGGAATTCCGACACCCTCGGCGCCGACTCGCCAGACGAGCCCGCGTCGGGACGGCCGGTACCGCCGGGTGAAGAATGCGGCGACTACCTCTTGCTGGAGGAAATTGCCCAGGGTGGCATGGGGATCGTTTACAAGGCCAGGCACCTCGGGCTGAAGCGGCTCGTGGCGCTGAAGATGATTCTCTCGGGCTCGCTGGCGACGCCCGCGGAGCGAGCCCGGTTCCGCCGCGAGGCCGAGCTGGCCGCGAACCTCGATCATCCCAACATCGTGCCGATCTACGAGGTCCGCGATCAGGACGGCATGCTCTTCTTCAGTATGAAGCTGGTCGACGGGGGCAATCTGGCGCAGCATCTTGCCACTTTCGCGCGCGATCCGCGGGCCACTGCTCGCCTGGTCGTCACCCTGGCCCAAGCATTGCATTACGCGCATGGCAAGGGATTCATTCACTGCGACCTCAAGCCTTCGAACGTCTTGATCGACCGCGACGGCCAGCCGCAGATCACCGATTTCGGCCTGGCGCGGCGGACTGCCCAGGACAGCTCGCTGACGGCCACCGGGGCCATCCTCGGCACGCCCAGCTACATGGCGCCCGAGCAGGCCGCCGGCCAGCGGCAGTCGATCGGGCCCGCTACCGACGTCTACGGCCTGGGCGCCATCCTTTACGAGCTCCTGACCGGCCGGCCCCCCTTTCGCACCTCGACCATGATGGAGACCGTGCTCCAGGTTCTTGAGCGCGACCCGGTTGCCCCGCGTGAGCTCGTCCCCGGCCTTCCTCGTGAGCTCGAGACCATCTGCCTGAAATGTCTCGAGAAGATGCCCGAGGATCGCTATCCCACTGCCCAGGAACTGGCCAACGACCTGGAGCGCTTCCTTCAGGGAGACGTCGTCGAAGCGACCAGTGTCTTCCAGAAGCTGCGCCGCTGGACTCGCCGCGAGCCCGAGGTCGTCTCGCGCATCGGGGGACTCTCGCTCGTGGCCCTTCTGACCGAGTTCAATCATCAGGTCCTCGCCCAAAAGACAAACGACTGGATTCACTACGAAGTCCAGGGCACGTTGCTGCTCTGGGCAGTCTCCGCGCTTCTGTTCCAGTTCCTCTGGCGCAGAGGCTGGCGATCGGACCGCGTGCGAATGCTCTGGTCGTCGGCCGACCTCATCTGCTTGACCCTGGCCCTGAAGCTGCTCAACCGGGTGGAAAGCACGCTGCTGGTGGGCTACCCGCTGATGATCGCCGCATCGGGGCTCTGGTTCCGGGTCAACATGGTTTGGTTCACCACGGGGCTGGCGATTGCCTGCTACCTGGTTCTGTATTTCGATACCGCGTTCGGCTGGAGCCAGCCCTTGCCGACTTGGGCGAAGCAGGACGATCTGCAATATCCCAACATCTACGTGGCCGGCCTGATGCTCACCGGGTTCGTCGTCGCCCGCCAGGTCAAGCGGACATTGGCCCTGGGGCAATACTACGAGAACCGCCAGGGCGACTGAGCACAACGCAGTGCCTACCCTTCTTTTCGGCTTTCGCGAGGAACGAGTTGTCCTACGCCACGATCTGCCCGTGCTCACCGTCTTGGTCCTGCTCCGCAAGGAGGCGAACTCGCCCAGCCTCACGGGGCGTTACGACCGACACATGCCGGACGGATGGCAGACAAACCGGTATGATTACCGTGTGGTTCGCCTCTGGCAAAAGGATGTCGAATCCTTCCTGAACGCCGGGATCGGACTCGTACCACTTGCGCCGCTGACTGACGTGCCAGAAGCGGACTTGCCGCAACTCGTCGGGCTGATGGCGGAGCGGATCAACGCCGAGCCTCGCTCGAGGGCCGCCAAGCTCTGGACCGCGACGTACTTGCTCATGGGGTTGCGGTATTCGGATGAATTGACAGATTCGCTCCTGGAAGGGGTTCAAACCATGCAGGAATCGACGACTTATCAGAAAATCCTCAGAGAAGGGCGAAACGAGGGCCAGATCACCGAGGCCCAACGGCTGCTCCTCCTGCTGGGCGAGATTCGCTTCGGGGTTCCCGAGGCAAGGACCCGTAGCGCCATCGAGGCGATTCAGGACATAGAGCGTCTGGAGAGGATGAGCAAGCGAATTCTCGACGCAGACATCCACGACTGGGATGGCCTGCTGGACGAGCCGTGAAGTCAACACCGAGCCTCGCCCGAGGGCCGCCAAGCTCTGGACCGCGACGTATTTGTTCATGGGCTAGCACCTTTCCGATGAACTTCCCGATGAACTTGTCGATTCTCTCCTCTCTGGGGTTGAAACGATGCAGGAATCGGATGACCGGAACAAGGGCAGCATCGCCGAGGCCCAACGGATGCCACTTCGCCTGGGTACGAAGCGGATCCGCGATCCCAATCCTGCAACCTCGCTCGGATGGCGAAAGATCCGTCGACCGGTTGATTTTTTAATATTTTCGCAACAGGTTCGGCACCGTTGGGACCTTTCTCTATTTAGCTGTTGACCGACACCAATCTTGACCTCGACGAGGAGTCCGCGATGGCCGCCGCCACCGCTCACCCGTCCGACCAGACCTTGCATTCCTATGGTCTGGGCAAGCTCGACGACCGGCTTGCCGAGTCGGTCGTCAAGCACCTGAAGGAGTGCGACTCGTGTCGCCACCGGGTCGCCGAGGTCACCTCGGACAGCTTCGTGGGCCGGCTTCGATCGGCTTCCGCCTGGCCCGGAGTCAGTCTGGCCGCTGAGCTCAGGTGGGACAAAGGGACGCGACGCCGGGCTGCGAAGGCCCCGCCGGCGTCGCGGCGGAGCCGCGGGGCGGAGCCCAGCCGGCCGCGGCCGGAGCGAGTCTGGCACAGCGGGTCCAAGGCAGAGGGACTTCCGGCTCAACTTGCGAGCCACGCATGTGCGTAACAAGCCTCTTGCTGGAGCGAGTTCCCTATGACCCGACCACCGAGACCTGATCAGCCCAATCCTTGGATAGTGGCGTTTTCTGTTACTCCTCAATCACTGCCTTGATCCGTGTTTCATCCCTGGCCGAGAAACCAGATCCAGAGAATTTAGTCACGGATGAAACACGGATAAGAAAGCAAGGGATTCGGCGGAATGCCGATCAAGCAGGGGTACGTCTGTCATGGCGCTGCAGCATGGTGAGATTACCGAGAAGATTGTGGGGGCCGCGTTCGAGGTGCATTCGGTTCTGGGGTACGGGTTCCTGGAGAAGGTCTATCAGCGGGCGATGCAGGTCGAGTTGATCGCCCGGGGGCTGAAGGCCGAGACCGAGAGCAAGATCAAGGTGACGTACAAGGGGGTCGTTGTCGGCGATTACCAGGCCGACCTGCTTGTCGCCGACCAGGTCATTGTCGAGCTCAAAGTTGCCAAGGAGTACCAACCGGCCGACGAAGCGCAACTACTCAACGAACTCAAGGCCACCGGAATCAAGATCGGACTACTCATCAACTTCGGACGCACCAAGGTGGAATTCAAACGATTCATCTACTGACTGCCATGAGGACTGACATCAATCTCATCCCACAATCGTTATCAACTGCCAGTATCCGTGTTTCATCCGTGTTTCATCCGTGGCCAACAAAATCCCTGATTCTGAAGATCACTCAGGATGAGCGAGTGAGGACGAAAACCGTGGCAAAGAAAAGCAATACATTTAAAGCCACGGATGAAACACGGATAAGCGATCGGATGAAAGGTCAGCTCAAACGCTTCATTGGCTGTTGAGCTGGCCACGGGTATCGCTTGAATGAATGCAACGAAATCAATGTATTTATCCGTGTTTCATCCGTGGCTAGTAATGTCTTTTTTCGGTGGCAACTCGGGAGGACAGCATGTTACGAGCTATTCTCACACCTCTGCCACTCCTTGCCTTGATGGGATCCAGCGCCCTGGCGCAAATCCACTTCGTGGGACCCGGCTCAACCGCCGAGGGAGACTGAGTTTGCTCTGTGCATGATACCGAGCAAGGCAGCCGAGCGGAATGGTACTGCGAATCCGAAATCAACTGGCAAACTGCTGCCGCTGTTGCTCCCGGATCATGCTCTACGTTGCGCAGATCTGCCGTGTTCTTTCGATGTCAGAGCGAATCTGGCCCAGCAGGTCGTCAAGGTTGGCGAAGGCCCGGGTTGAACGCAGGCGCGCCAGGAAATCGAGTTCCAGGGAGCGGCCGTAGAGATCGCCGACGAAGCCGATGAGATGGGCTTCGACCTTGCGGATCTGCTCGCCGAAGGTTGGGTTCGGGCCGATGTTGCAGGCGGCCGCCCAAGACCCGGATTGTGACTCCGCTCCGGGAACGAAGACTCTAGCGGCATAGACGCCGTCGAGCGGGATCAGGGTATCGATCCCGTCGACATTGATCGTCGGAATGCCCAGCCCCGCGCCCCGACCTGCGCCGTGGGTCACAATGCCCCGGATGCGGTGCGGGCGGCCGAGAAATCTCGAGGCCTCCTCGACCTTGCCCTCGTGCAGAGATTGGCGGATTCGCGATGACGAGATGAGCTGGCCATTGTCGCTAATCGGATCGACGACCTCGAATTCGATGCCGGTCGCGGCACACCAGCCGCCGAGGATTTCCACATTGCCCTGCCGATCATGGCCGAATGCGAAGTTCGGTCCCTCAACCATTCCCAGCGCGGCGAACTGGCGCCGGATCACGCGGTCGAAGAACTCGCGGGCGGTCAGGTCGAGCAGCCAGCGTCCCGTCCGGAAGGCGGCAACTTCGGTGGCCCCGGCTTCCTCGAGCAGGGCGATTTCTCGCTCGGGCCATACCAGGGGGACGGGAGCCTTATCGGGACGCAGCAGTGCCACCGGGTGCGGGTCGAACGTGACGGCCAGCGCCGGGACGCCCGCCGCGTCGGCCCGGGCGCGCAACCGGCCGATAAGGCGCTGATGGCCGCGATGCACTCCGTCGAAGTTGCCGACCGTCACATAGGCCCCACGGGCCCTCGCGGGGAAGTCCTCGACATTCTCGATCGTGATCACCGACACCCATCCTGCCCGGAAGGCCCGTCTTCGGAAACCGCAGGTCTCCCCTTGATCGATCCCTTGAGGGTCTAGTGTATTATCGCTACCCTGCGACAGATCGGTCAATCCTGCCAGAGCTTTGGGACAAGGCCTGTATGAGCGATCGGTTCGGGGCATCGAATCGGGCACAGTGGAGCAACCGCGCAACGATGAACGTCTTGATCCTGGGTGATGGAACCGAGGAACGGGCCTGGGCCTCCTGGTTCTCGGCCCATCCGCAGCATCATCTGGAGGCCGTGTATCCCGGGTTCGCCGGAGACGACTTCGCCGCCACTCACGTCGCCGGCGATCTGGATGGGGCCCTGGCGACGGCGGGGATCGATCTGGCCGTCGTGGGCGGCCCGCTCGCGTTCCGCGGCGAGGCCCTGCGGCGGGCGGCGGCGGAGGGACTTGCGATCCTCTGCATCCATCCTCCGGGAGCCGATTCCGAAGCGTATTACCAGGTCGCTCTGAGCCGGGCGGAGACCGGCGCGGTGGTGGTTCCCGACCTCCCGCTGCGACTCCATCCCGGAGTCGCACGCCTGCAAGAGGCCATTGCGACCGGAGAGCTCGGTGCAGTTCGAGGCATCCGCCACGAGTGCCCGGCCAACCCGGCGGACGGAGAGCTTGCCCGAACCAGCTTTCCGCGGATGGTGGATGTCGTCCGCGCGCTGCTCGGAGAGATCGAGGCCCTGACCGCCAGCGGCGATCCGCCCGGAGAACACCCCGATATCGAGTTGATCGTTCAGCTTCGCGGCGCCCAGGGGCGACGGGCCGAGGTCCGTATCTGGACCGGGCATGCGGAACCGGCTCGCCTGAGTGTGAACGGCTCTGATGGCTTATTGACGCTGGAATACGACCCGAGTTTTCGTGAGCCGGCCCGCTTGATCCACCGCGCCGGGCCTCCGGGCGGCGAACAGATCGACGATCTAGGGCTTTGGGATTCGCACGCGGCGATCATGGAGACCCTGCTTGGTTGCTTCGAGAGCCGCGGGCGGCAATCGCCTGAGGGGCCCAGGCCGAACCTGAGCGACGGCACCCGGGCCATGGAGCTCTCCGAAGCGGTCGTTCGCAGCCTTCGCCGCGGCCGGACCATCGACCTGCACTACGAGGCGATCAGCGAGGATGCCAGCTTCAAGTCGATCATGACATCGACCGGATGCATGATTCTCATGGCCGCGCTGCTGATCCTGCCCCTGGCTCTCGCGGGCCCGGCCCTGGGCATCAACTGGACCATCTATCTCGCCTACCTGATTCCCCCGGTGCTCGTGCTGTTCGTGGTCTTTCAGGTGCTCCGGATTGGAATCCGCAAGGACGATGGCGCGGATCGGAAACAGGAAGGGGTACCGGGCGATTGATCGGGATGTCACAGGCCCTCGCGGTGCCCCACTAATACTATGGCGCCTGGTGTTCAGTCGGAGTGAAGCAAGCAGTTGACACTCTACAGATCCCGGATGTAATCGGCCGCGTAGGACCGCACGTGCTTGCCATTGAGCACGTGGAACGTACGCAGCCGTTCCAGCAACTGGCCGCTGAATCGTTTGAGCGGCAGGTGAACGATCTTGCGGCCGAACTTCCGGGCCAGCAGCCGCCACGAGGCTCGGGGCAGCCCGGGGCTGGCGACCGCGACGTGACGGTCCTTGCTATGCAGGAATCCCGCGGCCAGCAACCGTTCCTCGAGGGTCGTGGCGAACTGCAGCCGGGGATCGGTCCAGATCTCGGGGATCGGCCGGGGCGGGAACAGGAAGAGTGCCCCGCCGTACACCGCCTGGGCAATTCCCGGCCCCACCATGTTCTGCATCGGATCTGTAGCATAAAAAGCCAGCGTCGATTCCTCGGAGTGCTCCGCGAACCAGGTGGCCCGATGAGTGTAAACCTGGGGATCGGCCGGGACCTCGAACAGGAAGACGACGGCCTCGATCGAACCGCGGCCGGGCGGCAGCACCTTGACGTACAGATCGCCCGTGTGCCAGTTGCGCAGGGTCTCCCGGATGTCGATACCGTCCAAGATGCTGGTCGTGAACTTCTCGACCCGGGCGAGGTCCGACCCGAGAATGGCTTTGGCCTGGTCGCGAACATGGCGGTGAAAACTCTCGATCCGATCGTCTTCGTTTGGCCAGGAACACATGCCAAAGGGGTCCCAGCGCTGCCGCCAACGCTTCTGCTGCCGCTGCACTGGGCGGGGCCGCAGCTCGCAAGTCCGCCACACGACCGCCTGCCCCGGCAGGCGGCTGACCATGAAGGCCGTTCCCCAGCCGGGCACTTCGGCCTGGCCGAGCCCCATTCGCAAGCAGCCGCTCTCGCGGTCTTCACCGGGCTCGTGGCTCTCGTCAAGCTCGGCGTAGGGATAGGTGCTGGCCGTCTCGGCGACGGCCAGGGCAAAATCGTCGCCGGCGGTTTGCTTGGCCGCCACGATCAATGAGTACAGGTCCGGGGTCAGACGGCGATCGATCAAGGAGAGATTGCGGACGTATCGGAAATAGATCGAGAGCAATTGGGGAGTAATCCGCTGCGCGTTCCTGGGATGCTGTCTTCTCAGGGTCTCCCTCGCCTCCAGCACCATCTCCTTGACCCCATCGACCGACAGGTTGTCGTCGGCAGTCAGCTCGCGCCGGCCCCGCTCGTAGAGACCGGTGATAAATGGGAGTTCACCCAGCGCAAAGAGCAAGGTTCTGGGATCGACGGTGAAGCTCGCCAGTGGCGCGTAGAAGGGCTCGGGCTCAGGCGTTTCCACACGTCGCCAGTAGGCGTCGCGAATCCAGGGCCAGTCCAGCAGCGAGCAGACCAGCAATATCAGGCGGTGATGGGCTTCCAGGTCGTGCAGGCGTCTGGCCATCCAGGCGATTCGCTCGCGGTGCTGGCCAGGCTGAGGAGGCGGAATCGCCGGCAAGAGTGCGGCCGAGAACAGCTCGGGGGTCACTCGCTTGAGGGCATAAGGGTCGGGAAAGATACCGGTGATCGCCTCGAAACGAGGAGTCTCGATGTCGATGAATTCGCGGACGATTCGTTCGCCGATGGCCGTACGCAGGGCCGCGATCACACCCTGGCAGGGATCGATGGGCACGTAGCTGAAGCCAAGCTCGGCGTCCTCACGGTCAACGTCGAGCTGGGCGACGGCCGAGACGGTTGGCAGCCGCTCGATGCACTCCTCGACGTCGTCCTGAAACGAGGGCGGCAAAGGCACGGCCACACAGTCATAAGGGCGACTGAGTAGCTCCTCGCGCACCCGGATCGCGAAATCGCCCGAGCCATGAATGATCGGCAGCACCCGGACCCGCGGACTGATCGTCAGAAAATCGTCGGCCGTTCCCCGCGGTTTCCTCATTGAACACCTTCAGTACTCGTTATCTTCGTCCTCTTTCTCGTCCTGGGCGTCAGGGTGCAACGGATCATCAGGATCGAAAAAAAGATCACCCAGTCCCAGCGGAGCATGCTGCCCGCCGAGGGCCCTGCGACGACGGCGGGCGAGATTCTCCAGGTCCCCGGCCTCCTCGCCTAGGACACAGTAGAGGGCCTCGCGCCATGCGGCGTCGCGGCCCATCGGATGTGCGGAGTCCTGAGCCATACGCTTGATCGCGAACCGCAAGATGTTGATGCCGTCTCGAGGCGAGAAATCGAGCTTGAGCTTGTGGGCCTCTTGCAAGAACTCGACCGTCAGCGCCAGCAATTCGGTCGTGGCGAACGGCAGATGGTACTTGAGAATGGCCATCTCGTCGTCCCGACCTGGAAAACCCAGCGACAGAGTGGGTTGCAGGCGGGAGAGGATGTAGTCGGGCACCTCGTAGGTCGATTCGTCCTCGTTCATCGTCACGCAGATGCGAAAATCGGCATGCGCGGGAATCGTGATCCCGGCCACCACGCTCTCCACGTAGCGTCGGTGGTCAAGCAAGGGTGCCAGGCTGGCCCACGATTTCTCGTTCATCCGGTTCCCCTCGTCGAGCACGCAGACTCCGCCGATGATCATCGCCGTGACCAGAGGCGAGGCATGATAGGCGATCTTTCCATTCTCGGCCAGCACAGGGGTGACGATCAGATCCTCGGGACGCGTGTCCGCCGTGCACTGGGTGATAAAAAGCGGTTGCTTGCGAAGCCGGGCCGCGGCCGTGGCCAGCGTCGTCTTGCCGATGCCTGGCAGGCCGGTCAGCCGTGGCGAGAGCGCGCGGTCCCGGGGATCGACGACCAGCCAACACGCGAGCACCTGCCGCAAGATTTCGTCTTGACCGACCCAGCTTTGTTCGGTCGCGTCGGGGTCACTCAGATGCAGCGTGACACCACCGATCTCGACTTGCTTCTTGACGAATTCCATGGTCGATCGCTTCCGTCAACTGGCAACGGCCGGTCCGTCCTCGAGAGTCGCGTTCCCAAGGCCAGCCACCGTTCGGTTCCTGACGCCTAGTTCACCAGTGTAGCCGTAGTTGCGAGCGTGGGAAACACATCGGGCCGATTGTGCACAGCGATCTCCTGTTCTCAAGGCTGGCCCGCATCCAAGGTGACTCTACGATCCGCTCACAGCAGGGTCCGGACTTTCACCAGGATGTCATCGACGACGACTGCGGGGAGCCTGCCGATCAGGTCGGCTCGGCGGGCCCGCCAGTCTAGACTTTTGACCTGGTCAGCAAGCACAGCCCCGGTCACCGATAAGCCGGGCGGGATGATCACTTCAAATGGATATCCTTTAACCTGGCTGGTGATCGGGCAGAAGACCGCAAGGCCGACCTTCCCGTTGTAGGAGGCCGGCGACAAGACGACTGCGGGGCGTCGACCAGCCTGCTCGTGCCCAGCCTGGGGATTCAGGCTGATCCAGACCACGTCCCCTCGGTCCGGCACGTAACCGCCAGTCGTCACCAGGCCTCCCCTCCCACGGCACTCCCCGTCGAAACTTCATCGTGGATGTTCTCCGCCGTCACGCCGGACAACAGCCCTTCGAGTGCGTTGCTGACGTTACGAGGAACCACATCTGCGGGGCGAATCACCACCAGTCCTTCCCGCTCCTCAAGGAGAAACGCGGATCCGGCCTCAAGGCCGAGACGGCGCCGGACAGCGGCCGGCAGGACGATGGTTCCGCGCTCCCCCACGATCCCGGAGAGAGGACCCGGAGGCGCCGGGGCTTCCTCCACGGGACGGATGTCCAAGACACGGCTGTTCACAACGACCACCGCCCCATTATCGGTCAGGCCGTCCTCGCGGATCGGGGCCACGCGCGTGTGCTTACCACCGGTCTTGATGATTGCCTTCCGGCCCTCGGCCTCGCGCCCCTTAACCAAGCATGTCCTCGAGAAACGCCGACCGCCGCTGGGCTTCGCCATCTTGACCTCCATCTAGAAAGGAGAAAATCAGTAATTCAGTAATTCAACCACGAACAGCGATCTTACCACGACGTCTCCAGGCCCGTCAAAAAAAAACGGGGCGCCTGAGGGTTCTCCGGCGCCCCGTCGATCGTGGCCATACGAATGGGACCGATCAA
Organism: Planctomycetaceae bacterium; assembly: GCA_019237095.1. GTDB lineage: Bacteria > Planctomycetota > Planctomycetia > Isosphaerales > Isosphaeraceae > Aquisphaera. The sequence continues at coordinate 6,613 of JAFAHT010000032.1, read as the reverse complement.
TACATATCCTCGTATCCGCCGTGACCGGCGGCGGCGCTCTTCTTTTCTTCATCCTTCGGCATGTCGGCGATCAGAGCCTCGGAGGTCAACAGCAGGATGCTGACGCTGGCGGCGTTCTGGAGGGCCGAGCGAGTGACCTTGGTCGGGTCGATGATACCGGCCTTCACCAGGTCGGTGTATTCATCCTTCAGGGCGTCGTAGCCGAAGTTGCCCTTGCCCTCGGCGACCTTGGAAACGACCACGCCGCCGTCCTGTCCGGCGTTCTCGGCGATCTGATCGAGCGGGGCCGCACAGGCGCGGAGGACGATCTGGTAGCCGATCTCCTCGTCGTGAGTCAGGCCCTTGGGTTTCACGGTCGCGGCCGACCGCAAGAGTGCCACGCCGCCGCCCGGAAGGATGCCCTCCTCGAGTGCCGCGCGGGTGGCGTGCAGGGCGTCCTCGACGCGGGCCTTCTTCTCCTTCATCTCGCTCTCGGTCGCGGCGCCGACGTTAATCTTGGCCACGCCGCCAGCGAGCTTGGCGAGCCGCTCTTCGAGCTTCTCGCGGTCGTAGTCGCTCTTGGTGTCCTTGATCTCGCGGCGGATCGCCTCGATCCGGCCCTTGATCGCATCGTGGCTGCCGCTGCCCTCGATAATGGTGGTGTTATCCTTGTCGATGATCACCTTCTTGGTCTGGCCCAGGTCACGCAGGCCGACATTCTCCAGTTCGATGCCCAGCGCCTCGAAGATCGGCTTGCCGCCGGTCAGAACCGCGATGTCCTCGAGCATGGCCTTGCGGCGATCGCCATAGCCGGGAGCCTTGACCGCGGCACAGCGGAACGTGCCGCGCAGCTTGTTGATCACCAGGGTGGCCAGCGCTTCGCCCTCGATGTCTTCAGAGACGATCAACAGAGGCTTGCCCGTCTGGGCCACCTTCTCGAGGACCGGAACCAGCTCCTTGACGACCGAGATCTTCTTTTCGTGAATCAGGATGTAGGCGTCTTCGAGAATCGCCTCCATGCTCGTCGGGTTGGTGACGAAGTAGGGGCTCAGGTAGCCGCGGTCGAATTGCATGCCCTCGACCCACTCGACCTCGGTCTTCAGGGTCTTGCCCTCCTCGACCGTGATCACGCCATCCTTGCCGACCTTTTCGGTGGCCTCGGCGATCATCTTGCCGATCTCGGAGTCGAAGTTGGACGCCACGGTCGCAACCTGCTCGGTCTCGGTCTTGGTCGTGACCTTAATGCTGAGCTTCTGGAGCTCTTCGACGATGTCGGCAACCGCCTTGTCCAGGCCTCGCTTCATGAGCATCGGGTTGACGCCCGCAACCACGGCCTTCAGGCCTTCGTTGTAAATCGACTCGGCCAGCACGGTTGCCGTGGTCGTGCCATCACCCGCCACATCGGAGGTCTTGCTGGCCACCTCCTTGACCATCTTGGCGCCCATGTCTTCGTACTTGTCGTCAAGCTCGATCTCCTTGGCGACGGTCACACCGTCCTTGGTCACCGTCGGTGAGCCGAACGACTTCTGAATGATGACGTTGCGGCCGCGCGGGCCGAGCGTCACCCTGACGGCCCGGGCCAGCTTCGCAATGCCGCGCTGCATGGCCTGGCGGGCGTCCTGATCGAACGCGATCATCTTGGCTGCCATTTGCTGTGAACTCCCCATCCCAGTGAGTGAATGTCAATCAATATCGTCGTCAGATTATCCGATGCAAACGTTGGCTCATCCAAGGACCGCAAGGATGTCGTCCTCGCGCATCAAGAGCACTTTCCCTTCGCCACCCAGCTTGAACTCCTCACCGGCGTAGGAGGTGAACAGGACAACGTCGCCGACCTTGACCTGGAGCTCGCGACGCTTGCCATCCTTCGTGACCCGGCCCTCACCGACCGCGACCACCTTGCCCTTCTGCGGCTTGTCCTTGGCGGTGTCAGGCAGAACGATCCCACCGGCCGTCGTTCCCTTGGCCTCTTCCCGTTCAACGACGACGCGATCGCCCAGTGGCTTAAGTTTCATCGACCCTGTCTCCCTGATGATGTCCGTCGTGACTTAACTTCCATGCCCGCAATCGCTTTTCAATGGCGGCTGGAAGTCCAGAACGCCATGCTGAAACACGCGGGCGCCCAATCACGCCCCCTGAGTATGCAACCGCTGTGCCTACCAAGTATTCATCCTCAAACCACATAGCCTCAACCGGTTACGTCCCCGGCTTCCAATTCTCGCGAGTCCTGCTCCTGCCGATCGAGGCAGACAACCGGCCACTTCTGCCATTTCGGCAGTCAAGCGATGTGCTGCGCTTGCGGGCGAGCGACTCGGTCAAAAGGCCGTATTCCTTCATCACTTGGTCAAAAGGCCGCATTCCTTCATCACTTGGCCCGCGTCTTGCTAGCATAGTCTCTTTGGCGAGGCACATCTCACCACATCTCACCACATCGAGCGAGGCACGATCATGCATCTCATATCGAAGATGGCGGCGGTCACATTGTCCGCTGCTCTGTGCAGTTTTGGTTGGGGGGCTTCTGTTTCAGCCGCTCAAGGCGGCGCACATTCCGGGCCAGCCCAACCACCGAGAATCGTTCAACCATCCCCAGTTGTGCGCCAGCAATACCCGGGCTACGTTTACCCGACCGAGATTCCCTCGGTTAATGTAAACCCCGCGCCGGTTGGTTCGTCGTATTTCGGCCACTATCACATCCGTGACTGGACCACGGGAATCGAGAAGCCAAGCTATGCCGTGTCCAAGCCCTGGCTCAATGTCCGTCAATATCCTTGAGTTGAGGGAGGCAGGAGCGAAACCGACGAAACAGCCTGTGCCCTCAGGTGCGCGGTAGGGCAGAGTCCCGTGAAGCAGTACCGAGAGAGTCAGGCAGTTCGCAAAGCGGTCCGGTACGAGGTGCGGTCTGGTCATGCAATAGCGAGGCGATGGTCGTCTGCTTGAAGTAACTCTCCACCATCGCGACGGCATCATCGAGCCGCTGATGAAGCGAGCATAGGCGTTCGGTGTGCGCGTTCAATTGAAGTGGGCAACTGTTGATTCGCCTCAGCGGGTCGACGGCTTGGACAACATCGTAGACGGTTAGCTCATCGAGTGCACGGCTGAGCACATAGCCGCCACGCAGGCCGCGGCGCGCCTCAACCAGGCCGGCTCGCCCGAGCGCCTGGAGCACCTTGGAAAGATAATCCCCCGGAACCCGTGCCACGCGGGCCACGTCCTGGGAGGTCATTGGCCGACCGGGCTGGCTTCCCAGCACCACCACAGCGCGAAGCGCATACTCGGCCGTTTGAGAAATCATGGATGTCCTCGACGAAGGTGAGATGGAACCTCCCCCGCCGCTCGAATCAAGTGCTTCCGTGCGTTGCCGCAGATCAGGCTTGCGGCAACGTCCGGGGGGAAGTTTGCGGCCAGCCACTCAGTCAGCCGCGACACGTTCGCGAGGTGGGGAAGGGACTGTTCCAGGTTGAGGAAGTCGGTTCCGATGCCGATTCCCATGTAGCCGGCGAGGCCCCGGAAGGGGACTGCGGCAATCGCCTCGATGCCATCGCGAAACTCTTCGGGAGAATCGAAGAAAGGGAGGCCGGGACTCAATCCGACGACGCCGCCCAGGGCGCGAAAGCGCCGCAGGTTCTCCGCCGATAGGCCAGTTACGACCGGACGGCGCGGGGTCTCGATCGTGCCGTGCGAGCGTACCAAGAGCAGGCGATGGAGCCGCGTCCGGTCGCTCTCGAACCAGGCAAGGACCTCGGCGGTGGCCCGGGAGTTGAGATCGGCCAGGTCGACCACGGGACATGGTTCCGACGGGCCGCACGCTCGAGAGAGTCCGTCCAGCCGATCGAGGAACGCCCGTCCCAGCTCGGTCAGGCCCCGATCATCGCCCGGTACTGCGGCGCCGCCGAGGGCACTGGCCTCGGTCTCGACAAGCTGGAAGACCCGAACGCCCCGCCTGAAGAGGCCAGGCAGCCGGTCCAGATCATCGGGCGCACGCACCAATGCGTCAAAACCCTCGATCCCCAGGATTCCCCAGCCGATACCGTCCGGCGGCTCAGCATTCCATCGCGTGACGTCGTCCGGACCGATCAGCAGACGGCCGGAAAACTCGGCTTCGTAACGGGCAATCATCTCACCCAAAGTTTTCCATGCATCGGGCTGCTGCGTCCAGTCTCCGGCGCGGCGGCCGCAGGTGAGCACCGCGATGCCTGTCCCTGTCAAGTAACCCTCCACCTGGTCCAGCCGTGTGCCCACGTCCGCGTAGGCCGCGGCGTCGTACTGGCATGTCTCGCCTGCGTATTGCAGCGCCCAGTTGCAATGCAGATCGATGAGTCGCATCGGCGTCTTTCTTGCCGGAGCCGCCCGGCTCAGTGAGCGGTCGCTGAATCGAGTGGAATCGCCGCGAGGAAGTGCCGGACCAGACCGTGGAGGTTGCGCCAGCGGACGCGGTCGCATGCTCTGCCATCAAGATTCCAGCCCGTCCAGACGATCGGAGGGCCCTCGGCGAGGCATCGAACGCGCGGTGTCGGGCCGTCGAGCCCTTTGACCGGCAGTCGCACCCGTCCCGGCCAGAACGCCCCGACGCGTGCCAGCGGTTGCGGAGCAGGCCCCGCGCTGGCCGCCCGCATCAAGGGCATGACCGATCGCTCCGGATGCTCGGCAGCCCGGAACATGATCTCGAGCGTCTGATCGCCCCAGCCGACGAGCACCGTCCGGCCGTGCGCGGCGGCGTCGAGCGGACGGCCGCCGGGACGCCCCAGGGATCGTGTCGTGGCGGAAACGCCAGCCGCGACGCGAAGGACGTCTGGCGGTTGCGGTTGCCCCGGCTTGGTCTCGATCTTGGCTCTTCCCCAAAGAGCGGCCAGGCGTGGCAGCACATCCGCAACCAGATGCCGGGCGGCTGTGTCCTCATCCATCTGCAACACCACGACGGCGCGGCCCGACTGCTCGGGCTTATCGGGGTTGGCCAGCCAGGCGACGGTGACGCCCCGGAGATGAGGCCAGAAGTCGGCCTCGAGCCGGGCCCCGACCGCGCTGGCCAGAAGGTTGATCCGGGTCCTCAAGGGCGCGAGATTGGCCCGCGCCGGGTCGGCCCGATCGACCCGATCGGCCAGGGCGAAGACTCCGTCCCAGTAGGCAGCGCCGCGGCCTGCCGCGAGGGATGCCACGGCCACGGCCTCGCCGGCCGGTATCCACTTCAACCACTCCGGGTCGATCGTGAGATTCCCGGCACTGCCCGACGCGAACGGCCGAACCGGATCGAGCTCGGACGCGAGTTCCAGCCCCACCTGATCGTCAACGAGCCCCAGGCTGCCGACGACCGTCCGGCATCCCAGCCCGCGCGCCAGCTCGATCGCGCGACGGGTCGCGACCGACCCCCGTGCCGGCAAGGTCATACGGCCGGGCTCGATCCGGAAAACCAGGCCCGAATCGGGGTCCGCGGCCGGCACTCCCGAGTCGACTTTGAGTCCCACTGCCTCCAGGTGAACAGACGGGCCCGAGATACCCGGCGGCAAACCCCGAACGAGCTCGGCTCGCGAGCTTGCCAGAACGACGCCCCCCCCACTGCGGACCGCAACCGCTGCGCCCGGGCCGCCCAGACGGTTGACGGCGATCGTGCCATTCCCGACCGGCGCCTCGTTGCTTCCCCCGGAGAGCCGCAAGGCGGTGATCAGCGCGGCGAGGGTGCCGTCATCACCGGGCACCGTGAGTCGCCATCGCCCCGAGCCCGTTTCCGGATCGAACCCGAGCTGGAACCGGGCCTCGTGGAAGACACTCCACTCCCGGACCATTTCGGGGTTGAAGAACGAGATCACCGCTTCAAGAGGCTTGCCGAGCTGGTCGGGGTCGCGCGTTGACCGCTTCCAGGCCGCGAGCGCCGCCGCGGGGTGTGGCGCGGCACATCCCTCAAACAGGCGGAGCACCGCGGCGGCCTGCCGATCGGGATGAATCAGGCGCACGACGATGGGCTCGCCGGAGGTCGCCTGCTCGAACTCAATCGCACTTGCCCGCGGCTCCATTAAGAGCAATCCCGCAAGCAGAGCGACGCAGACTGCGATGAACGCGAAGAATCCGTGCATGAACTGTCCGATAGTCGCGACACCTCGCCCGACCCTGCTCGAGCCACCAACGCCAAGGGAAATTCTGCCTTGTCACACGATAACCCCATGGAGAGGTCACGCGAAGGTCATTCTGCGAATCGAGCGGGGCGGTAACAAGGCGGATTCGCCGCATGCGTGTTCACAATCGGCCTCGGACGATCGAAGTGGTGGTAAACGACTGTCCCGAAAGCGTAGAATTTCGAGCAATCCGTGGACAGCCGATGGCACGCAACGCGAGATTCGCCTCGATGACGAGCCGACCCGTGAGACGACTTTTTTTGACCCTTGTTGGTCACACGATCTTCTGCCTGTTCGAGACCTCGGCCCCAAGCCAAACGGCCGCCGGTGGCTCCCTGCAGCAGGCCAATCCGCCAGGCAGCTCGTCGGCCGCGGAACCGCCTGGAACGGACGCGCCGCGGACGGACGCGCTGATCGGCAAGTTTGAGATCCTGGCCACCTACACCTACGCGAAGGCCTTGCGTGCCGGCCTGCCCGAGCCCGAGGCCAAGCAGCGCGGCATTGTGGCGGCCGTGATGGGCGCCCGAGCC
>JAFAHT010000023.1 GCA_019237095.1 Planctomycetaceae bacterium | reverse complement strand
ACCGGATGGATCATGTTACCCTCAGGCCGGATGCGAATTCCCGGTCCAGCACTCCTGGCAAAGGGTGTGGCCGCCGTTGGAACCGGAGCGGCATCAGGGCTGCGTCATGGCGTGGAGCGTTATGTCCCTTCCTTCGGCTTCAGTTTCACTGGCCACCGGTCACTGCCAGTGGCCACTATTCTCTCGCCACTCGCCACTATTCTCTGCCATCATGCGACCGCCAAGCTACCGGTTGAGGTTGTTCGTTGAGCACGACCTCGGTGAATCGTCAAGTGCCGCCGTCGATGCCGCGCGCCGAGCCGGGTACAGCACTCCCCACCCGGAGGGGATCAAAATGCTACGAAAAGCTACGATTGACGTTTCCTGTTCAGCCGTGGGGATATAAGGCGGTCCTTGTGTTAATTTTTCGGCATGGTTCAAACGCAGGTCACAGCTCAGGGGTGGCTGGGGTCGACGCCGGAAGGGCGACGCCTCCAGATCCGCGGCTGGCGCGCTGGGGGCTCGCTCGCTGTTGCCAGCTCGACCCCGGCTACCCCGCTCTTCTCACCCGCGCAGATCCGGGAGTTGAACCATAGCTGATCCCCTGCGGGCCAAGCTGGTCTCTGAGTCGGCTTCCGGTCTGGCCAGGGCTGCGATCTTCCCTCCGGGAGCGATCTGGACTTGCGTCCGCTTTGCATGCGTGATATGCTACGTTTTTGGGCTTTTTTGAAAAATTGGGAAACCATGTTTTCGACGCAAGTTCTTAATGAATAGATGGTTGTGGCTATTGGCCGAAGCGGCTTCGCCGCGGGATGGGGGGAGCGGTCTGGGGGTTGGTGTGGACTGGGAGGGGGCCGGACGTCGAAAGAATTTGGTGTGATACCCTTGGATTTCCGGCCGTTGTGGCTGGAGTTCTTTGGCCCCCACGCACGACAGGGTATCACGATGTCAGAACTCAGAAACCGCATGATCCGGGACATGCAGCTCGCCGGGCTGGTCGAAGGGACCCGACGCGAGTATCTGCGGGCTGTTCGCCAACTGGCCGCCTACTACATGGTTTCGCCCGATCAGCTCAGCGAGCGGAACGTCGAGGACTACCTTCTCTACGTCCGCGATGACTTGGGCGTGGCCAAGGGGACGTTCGCGCCGCTCTTCACCGGGCTCAAATTCTTCTACCTCCATACGCTCGGCTACGACTGGCCTCTGTTCACGAAAAAAAAGTCCGCAAGCCACGCCGCGAGCGGTTGCCCGACGTCCGCAGTGACGACGACTGCCGCCGCCTGATCGCCACACTGGAAAAGCCCGTCTATCGCGGCTGTTTCACGCTCATCTACGCCTATGGCTTGCGGATCACCGAGGCGGTCACGCTGCCCGTCTCCGCGGTCGACTCGAAGCAGATGGTCCTGCGCGTCATCGGCAAGCGAAACAAGGAGCGTGTTCTGCCGCTGACCGAATCGATCCTCCAGATGCTCCGCGCGGTCTGGAAAACCCACCGCAGCCGGCGGTGGCTCTTTCCCAGCCGGCGACTATCGACCCACCTGCCCGATGCGACCGCACGGGCCGCGTTCCTCCAGGCGCGGAACGCCTGCGGCTTTGACGCCAATTTCCGGCCGCACTCGCTGCGGCACAGCTTCGCCACGCACATGCTCCAGCGGGGCGTGGACATCCGCATCATCCAGATCTTGCTCGGGCATTCGAGCCTGCGCTCCACGGAGATCTACACCCACCTGACCGAGCCGTTGCGGGACCAGCTCCGCACACTGCTGTACCAGACCACCGACGGCCTCTTCGAGGGAAGGAGGCCCAGCCATGGTTGATCCCCGCGTTTACCCGCCCAAGGCGGATGTCGAGTTGGCGGACGTTGTCCGTCAGTTCGGTCCCCAATACCTTTCCCGCGACGGCCACCGGATGATGCCCTCGCAGAAGAAGGCCCTTTCGGACATCGCCGCCTGCTGCACACGCGAGCTGGGGGGACGGCTCTACCACTGCGACGACTGCGATGAGACGTTCTGGCATTACCACTGCTGCCGCAACCGGGCGTGCCCCAAATGCCATGCAAGCCAGACCCAACAGTGGCTTCAAGAGCGTCAAGCCGAGTTGTTGCCGTGCAGCTATTTTCACGCCGTCGTGACCGTGCCCGCGGAGTTGCGCGCGGTGTTCCGGCGCCACCAGAAGTTGCTCTACGGCCTGCTGATGCGAGTCTCGGCCGCGGCGGTCAAGGATCTCTGTGCCCAGAAACGGCATCTCGGGGCCCTGCCCGGCATCCTGTCCGTACTCCACACCTGGAACGGCCGGCTAGGCTATCACCCCCATGTCCACCTGCTGATCACCGGCGGTGGGATCACGGCTGATGGCCAGCACTGGGAGCCGGCTCGAGGAGAGTTTCTCGTGCCGGTCGCTGTCCTTTCCCGCAAGGTCGCCGCGGAGTTTCGCACGGCCTTGCAGGCCACGGCGCCGGCCGTCTTCGCGGCCATCCCGGCGCCCGTCTGGCAACGGGAGTGGGTCTCCTTCTGCAAGCACTACGGCCACGGCAACGACGCCGTGCTGAGCTATCTGTCGCGGTATGTCTTTCGCACGGCGATCAGTAATGCACGGATCCTCGGCATGGACCAGACCCATGTGACCTTCCGCTGGAAAGACCGCAGTGCCAACGCGTGGCGTACCGAGCGGCTGCCGGGCGTCGAGTTCCTCCGGCGGTTCCTTCAGCACGTCCTGCCGCGCGGCTTTCACAAGGTCCGCTACTACGGGCTCTGGCACCCCGCGAAGCGAGACCAGTCCCATCGTGCCTGGGTGCTCTTGATCCTGGCGACACCGCCGGACACCGCGCAACCGCCCACGATGGCAGGCCTCTCGGAGGCGTTGAGCCAGCTGACGGAATTGACTGATCAGGCCCCCGAGGCCGCGGCGGATCACGACCCAGTCCTGCCGCGATGTCCCCACTGCGGCAGTTGTCGGACGCGATTGCTGGGCGAGTATACTCGTTTCGGTGTGCCGTAATCGTGACGGCCCGGTGATGTGAGGCGCCAATTATGACATCTTGCGCCGCGTTTTCCGGCCAAAGAAGGCGCGGCTTCGTGAGCGCTGCGCGCACTGGGAACGATTCTTCACTCACACCGCCGCCTCGTTCCCGTCACCTGGCCTGACCGCTCGCACGGTCGCCCTGCGCACGCCGACGCTCCCCCCATCCCGCCGCGAGGAGCTTCGTCCAAGAGGCTTTTCGCATCGGCGTCGCGATGCGAAAAGCCTTATCTAATGGTGTCGGATTGACGCCGGTGGGGCGCCAACGGCGTCCACCTTCGACTCTCGGCCGAGAGAATGGCTCGGCCCGAGGGGGAAGGCGTCAATAGACGGCGCGGCGCAAGCCGGGAGGCCGACCTGGCGATCTTGGATCTGGTTTGTCCAGGACCCTCGGATCGAACGGGAGATGGGACCCGGACGAGATGATGTATGAGTCAAGCAAGGCCCTGGCCAACAGCCACCGCACAGAATTGAGGACGCGGTGTTTGCGGGTTCTACGGTTTGGCTCAATTGGAGCGACTCGGCTGCCGATCCTTACGAGGAGGGACCCGAGGCGCGAGGCAGCCCGGAGGCGCGAATCAGCGTACTGCCGTTCGGCCACTGTTGGGGAACGGCGATGAACGAAAAATCGTGGAGCGAACGGGTCGCACACCTCAGCAGGCTTGCGATTGGATGCCTTTCACTGACGCTGAACGCTCCGCTGTCCGCACAAACGCCGCCCACAGAACCGAGCGACTCCACCGCCGCGGCGACATCCGCGGCAACCGCGGCCCCCGGGCCGACGCCGGGCGCGGTAACTCCGGCTCCTCGCCTCGGACCAGGGAGCGAGGCAGTTACCGGCTCGGGCGTGCCGACCTACAAGCTGCTCCGCTACGACGAGGATTACAGCTACCTCAAAGACCCCGACCGCCGCACCGACTTCTGGGACCCCATCAAGTACATCCCCATCGGGGACCGGGAGGACTGGTACGTTTCCTTCGGCGCCCAGTTGCGGCCGTGGTTTCAATTCTACAACAACTTTGATTTTGGGACGACGCCCGGTCCCAACGCTTTTCTGACTCAACGGTACCTCTTCCATGGAGACTTCCACTTCGGCCCGAACATTCGCTTTTTTGGCCAGTTGGTGAGCGGACTGGAGAACGGGCGGATCGGCGGGCCTCTTCCGGATATCGACGAAAACGTCTTCGACGCCCACCAGGCGTTCCTCGATCTGGTCCAACACTTTGGCGAGAACGACACGCTGACCTGGCGGCTGGGTCGGCAGGAGATGTTATACGGTTCAGGCCGACTCATCGACGTGCGGGAGGGCGTCAACCTGCGTCGCTCGTTCGACGCGGCGCGGCTCCTGTTTCGGCTCGGCGACTGGTCAGTGGACGGGTTCTGGTCCAAGCCGGTGCTCAATCGCCCCGGCGTGTTTGACGATATCCCTTACCCCAACCTCTCGTTGTGGGGCGTCTATGCCGTCCGCCCCTTGGCCTGGTTGCCAGACGGCCACACGGACCTCTACTACCTTGGCTACGAGAACACACACGCGACCTTCGACAAGGCAACCCCCGAGCTGAGCACGGGCTACGAATTGCGAAATTCCCTGGGGACGCGCATGTGGGGCCATCCGATGCCGTGGGAGTACGATGTCGAGGCCATCTGGCAGTTTGGCCGGTTCGGGCGCGGCAGCATTGAGGCAGGGGCGATTGCCTCGGCGACTCGGTACAACTTCGACGAGTTGCCGCTTCGTCCCCGCGTCGGACTGGTGGCTGACATCACGAGTGGCGACCGCAATCCGCGCTCGCCGAACCTTCAGACCTTTAATCCCATGTTCCCCACCGGGGCCTACCTCAACCTCGCTAACCCGATCGGTCCTGCGAACTTCATTCAGTTGCATCCGACCACGGATGTCCGGTTCGGCGACAAGGTGACGCTCCTGGCCGAGTGGGCGTTCGTCTGGCGAGAGAGCGTGGATGACGGGATCTACGGGCCATTCGTCGGTCCGCCGATTCGGACCGGGCAACTGAGCCGAAATCCGTTCGTGGGCAGCTCGCCCTCGGTCACGCTGACCTGGAACGCGACGCGACACATCACAATACTGGCGAGCTACGTCCACTTCTTCGCGGGACCTTTTCTCAAGGAGACGCCTCCGGGAAAGGACATGGATTATGTAGCGTTCTGGGTTGACTACACATTCTGAGATACGCCTGGGAAGCCTTCGCCGAGGACGGCTCACTCAAGAATCCCCGTCGAGCCGAGGCGGTCGAGAAGATGACATAGCGACTCATCGAGTGGTTCGGAAAGACCATGCGACCTCACAGGAAATCGAGCGGAAACCATGTAGGCGTTGCGCGCATCGGTCCGACACACGAATGGCACTAGCATAAGCGAAAGCCTATATTCCTTCTAGGTTTACGTCAAAATTGATGGTCGTGACGTCAAGGCTCGAACAACTGAGCAAAGACTGATAAAGCCGAATTCCCTTTATTTCATTGGCAAATGTAGTGTCGCACATATCCGCATGGTTTTCGGGGCCTCAGCTAGAGAGGAGTCGCAAGTCATGTGATAATAGAACATTGCGCCCTAAGCTAGTGCCATTCGTCCGACACACCGACGCGTGCCACAGCCAGGGCGCACGAGGAACCGACAGGGAGCACCCCCAAGCTGGCTCATGTCAGACAGCCAAGGACGATGGTGGTAAACCCGGGGTGAGGTTCCTCGCTCGATCGAAACGAGGAACAAGATTCCGGACTGCGTTACCCCTTGGTGGAACGAGACAAAGAAGAAGACGGTTTTGTTCGCCTTGGGTGGGAAGAGACCAAGGAAGGAGACACTGTCGGTGGCGCTCGCCTGACGATCGAAACTGGCTCTCTTTCCACGATCGGTATCACTGCAGCAGTTTCTTGGCCCCGCTGTCGGAGTAGGCGATCGAGAACGTTTGC
>JAFAHT010000312.1 GCA_019237095.1 Planctomycetaceae bacterium | reverse complement strand
GCCGGAATTGCTCCAAGCGCACCCACAAGGTCGTTGGAGGTCACCCGGTGCGGCTCTTCGGAGAAGAGAGAAAACCACAGGATCCATCGGGGTCCACAGGATCGGAACGGGTCCTTGGGCGCTAACGTAGTCGGGGAGAGGCATGCGTTGCCCAGAAGCTGCACGACTTCAGTCGTGGCAGAGCGTTCACTCAATTCCATCTCGCCCGCCGAGCCGAGCGATCGCAACAGCGCGATCCGGCCGGTGGAGAGCTGTATCCGGCTGACCCGCAAGGAGCTTGAACGACGCGACGGTGCGGACAGGAGCGGGATTGTCGGTCAGGCCTGGTGCCCCAATCCCATCGCCCATTGATTCAAGCAACGGTTCCAGGCTGCTTCGCGCTCCGCGGTCGCCTCGTTCAGCCACCGAAAGATGTCCTCGGCGCGGATGTGCAGGAACCGGCTTTCCTCGACCGAGGCATAAGATCCGTCTGCCTGGAGCTGCTCGATGATGAGCTCTTGGCCTCGGACGAGCCGCCACACCTCGGCGACGCCGAGATCCACATAGATTGCAGGGCGATCGACCTGGGAAGGAGACATGTCGATCTCGATCGCCAGATCGGGGCGGGGATAGTCGGCCGGGTCCGTCGACCTGCGGACCAGGGCTTCCCTGGCCACCCGGACCTTCTCGGGGTCGAGGTTGTAAGACAGATCCGCCTCGAGGCCACGAATCTCGGTCTTCCACGTCGTCTGACCGCAAGTTACATAGTCGAGGTCCCGGCCCATGGTCACCGCCCTCACGATCGTGCCGAGCAATTCCTTGTAATGCTCGTGAACGTTGCCGGTGACCATGATTTCCAGGTCCTTCCCGTCATAGATCAGGCGAACGTGCTGGCCCTCGCCGGTCGCTTCGGACAGCTGGTTGTAAGTGTGCCAGTCCACTCCCCGGAAGACGGTACGCTGATCGCCGCCCGCGAAGGGAACGAGTGCCGGGCCCGCCGGCGTCGTAATCGGATCAGTCGACGTGATCGTGGACACGGCTCACCCCTGCTTTCCGTTTTCCATCCGGCGGGCTTCTTTCAGTACTGTCTCGCGGCAACACTTGGCCACCGAATGAAGAAGTGAAGAAGATTGTACCCCGGCGAACCTGGACACGCCAAGGCCGCGGCGCGGGCCGGCCCCGGACTGGCTCGAACAGGCGCGAGAAGGGGCCATGCACAAGATTTGTTCCGGTCATGGGCCGCGCGAAGCCGACTTTCTGGCGGCCGCGGGGACGCAGCGTGCCCCTTGAGGGCAGGATGATGATAGGATCATGGCGGTCGTGGTGAGCGCTCGCCGCGATCCGCGCGGCCGGCGCTCGCGGCCCGCGCTCGATCCGCCCTGCTCAGGAAGTCAGGAGCCGCCCATGCCCGTGCTCGAGCGCGAAGAATACATTGAGCAGGCATATTTCTTTCACAGCTTCCGCGTTCGCCTCGTGGACGGGCTGCCAGCGCAAGAAATCCTGGCCCGGATCAGCGAGGAGCTGCTCTCGACCACCAAGCTTCCCCTGGCCATCTCGTTCCTGTATGCCGAGATCAAGGAATCCGGCCTGATGGCGCCGGCGATGGCGCGGATCGGCCATTACTTCTCGGCCTTTCAGATCCATGTGATCAGCCAGGCCGAGATCGCCATGAGCCGCTTCTCCATGGAACAGGCCCTGCTGATCCTGGAGCGTGAGGCCAAGTACAAGTCCGAGAATCCCTCGCTCGCCGGCCTGTTCATATTCCAGTTCGAGTCTCTGTCGCGAAACCGGCTGGGCTACACCCGGGGACTGGCCGCCATGTCCGCGGACCCGTTCTATACCGAAGACTGGCACGATTACATCCTCATGCTTCAGACCCGGCTCGGCGACGTCGATTTCGCCGACCTGATCTTCGTACGATCCTCATACTTCGTTCAGGAACGCCGGAAGACCAACCCCGAGTTCGAGCCCAAGTATCCGACCCTTTTCGGCGAGCGGGAAGGCAAGATCGCCCGGGCCAACCGCGGCCGCGACCCGATGTACCTTTTCTCGGCACTCCAGCGCCAGCTTGGTTATCCCGAGGTCCCGCGACTCCGCCGCCCCGACGAGCTCGAAGCCCGCGTCCTCCTGCTCGAGCAGAAGATCGCCCAGCTCGAGAACCGCATCAAGCTCGCCGAGAGCGAGCTCAACCAGGACGTCGATTTGTCTCAGGTCATCGTCAAGCCCGAGGATACCGCGGGCGTGCCATCGGGATGGGGAAAAAAGGGCGGGGAATAGTGGCCAGTGGGTAGGGTGCGTCGAATCCTCGACGACGCACCGCAATAGCCAGTAAACACGCGGCAGAGGCATCGCTCGCGGGAAACTTTTTGTTGCGGAGGGATCATCGTGCAAGGGAGAACCAATCGCCGGCCCTCGCTGAGACAAGTGGCTTGTGCAGTACTCTTCACCTGCTTCACTGGCCACTGGCCACTGACCACTGGCCACTCTGAGGAAACCCGCTTCGACCGCGTCGTCGTTGACAATGATTTTCCAGACGGCTACCAGGTCGAGGTCGCCGATGTCAACGGGGACAGGAAACCCGACATCATCGCCCTGGGCGGAAGCACCTGCGCCTGGTACGAGAACCCGACCTGGAAAAAGCGGATCGTCACCGCTGGGAAGCAGACCCCCGGGATCATCAGCAGCGCCACGGCCGACCTCGACGGCGATGGCAAGGCCGAGATCGCCATCGCCTACGACTTCGAGATGAACGAGCCTACCAGGGGCAAGCTCGCGCTGGCGATGCAAGGGAGCGGCAGCGACGAGCTTTGGAAGCTTGTCCCCATCGCTGATGTTGGCAGCATTCACCGCCTGCGTTGGGGCGACATCGACGGCGACACGAAGCTCGACCTGGTCGTGGCGCCGATCTTCGGTCGCGGGGCGAAGCCGCCCCGCTATGACGAAAAGGCCCGGATCGTGGCCTTTCAGCCTCAAGGCGATCCACAGAACGCGATCTGGCGTCGCCAGCCGCTCCTCAAGCATCCGGTGATCCACGCGATCGAGCTTCGATCCCTGCCTGCCACGCAGGGACGCTCGGCCGTCTTGACCGCCGACAATGAAGGCGTGACCATCGTGGGGGAGGGAGTCATCACCAATGGGGCCTCGTTCACGCTCACCGCGAGAAGCCTCGTCCCGGGAGCACCCGGCGAGGCCCCCAAGCGCGGCTGCAGCGAGATCCATCTTGGCCGGCTGAATGACGGCCGGCACTTTCTGGCCACGATCGAGCCCTGGCACGGCAGCGATGTCGTCGTCTGGCCGGAAAGCGAGAACGGATCGCTCAAGTTCGGATCGCGCACGGTCCTTGACTCAACCCTGGCCGATGGCCACGCTCTCTGGGTGGCCGATGTCGATGGCGACGGCGACGATGAGCTCTTCGCCGGCCACCGCGGCACCGATCATCGGGCCTCGATGTATGACTTCAACCGGTCGAGCGGGAAATGGACCCGCACCGTACTCGACACCAAGATCGCCGCCCAGGACCTGCGCGGAGGCGATCTCGACGGCGACGGTACGCCAGACGTCGTCGCCATCGGCGGCTCCACGCATAACGTGATCTGGTACCGGCCGCGACGACCGTGATTCCCATCGTGATGAGTCTTTTGTGAAGATTCCGGAGAGTCGGGTAGAGATGGTGGTCACGCCATTCCGCGCGAGTTATCCTGGGCAAGACCGACGGCGGAGCTGGCTCGCGTGGCCGAGGAGAGCACCGCTGATTCCCATAAATCCACAGGTTTCCGAGGTTCATCTGATGATAGGCGATCTGCTCGGCTGGCTCGTTGTGGCAAAGGCGCTCGTGTTTCCGCAGGACTTCGGTCCTGTTTCACTCGGCGTGTCAGCCAGGGCGCAGAGCGCTCCCGAGATCAGGACCAGGCCGCAGACCACCTGGCCGGGACTGACGCACGCGGGGACCGTTCTACTCCCCAACGGCTGGTCGCTCAAGCCGGCCGGCCGGCAGACGCGGCTGGGAGACTTCCCGGTGCAGATGGCCGTGCATCCGAGCGAGCCGGTACTGGCGATCCTGCACGCTGGGTACGGCGAACACGAGGTGGTGACGGCGAGCACCGAGACCGGCAAGATCATTGGCCGGGTCGCCTTGCCAGAGACCTTCGCCGGTCTGGTCTGGTCGGCCGACGGCAAGCAGCTCTTTGTCGGCGGCGGCTTTGACGATCGCATCTATCGCTTCGACCACGCCGGGGGCCTGCTCTCGAACAAGACGACGTTCCCTCACCCCGATCCCGAGAAAAGCCTCAAGGTTCCTGGCGGACTGGCCCTGTCGGCCGATGGCAAGACCCTGTGGGTCGCCAACGTCTACGGCCACTCGCTTGCCCGGCTCGACACGACCGCGGGCACGATCCGCGACCTGATTCCGCTGGCGGCCGATTCGTACCCGTACGGACTGGCCTGGGACGAATCTCGCAAACGTTTGTACGTCAGCCTCTGGAACCACGCGTCTGTTGCGGTGATCGACACCGAGATGCTCAAGGTTGCCGGCTCTCTGCCGAGCCAGGAGCATCCCAACGAGCTGCTTCTGGCCCGCGGCGGTAAGGTGCTGTATGTGGCCAACGCCAACCGCAATTCGGTGAGCGTCATCGACACCGTGGCCGTAAAGGCCATCGAGACAATCGGCACGGCAATCGACCTGGGCGCTCCCGCGGGCTGCACCCCCAGCGCACTGGCGCTCTCGGCCGACGAATCGATCCTGCTGGTCGCCAATGCCAACACCAACAACCTCACCGTGGTCAACGTCAAGGAACCCGGGGCCAGCACGCCGCTCGGTTTCATTCCCACCGGCTGGAATCCCACCTCGGTGCGGTTCGCCCGTAACGGCAAGGCGATCTACGTGGCCAATGGCAAGGGCCAGGGCTCGCGGGCCAATCGCGATGGGCCCAACCCCGTGGACCCGGCGGGGGAAGGTCGGTCGATTCGCGAGTATATCGCGGGGCTCTTCCAGGGAACTCTGTCGGTCATTCCCATGCCCGACCCGACCCAGATGGCGTCGTACTCCCGGACGGTCTACGAATGCAGCCCGCTTCGCCGTGGCGACCCGACGGCCGTGCGGGGCGAGCAGATGCCGGCCGGTCACCCCATCCCTGCTCGGGTTGGCGATCCCTCGCCGATCAAGTATGTCGTCTACATCATCAAGGAGAATCGGACCTACGACCAGGTCCTCGGCGACCTGCCCGAAGGCAAGGGGGACCCCCATCTTTGCCTCTTCCCCGAGGCCATCACACCCAATCACCATGCCCTGGTACGGGAGTTCGTGCTCCTCGACAATTTCTACGTGGACGGCGAGGTCAGCGCCGATGGACACGAATGGACGATGGGCGCATATGCCACTGACTTCGTCGAGCGCACCTGGCCCTTGTTATACAGGGGCAATCGGCGAGTCCCTTATCCCTCGGAGGGCGAATTCGCCCTGGCCAGGCCGGCGGCGGGCTACCTCTGGGACCGCGCGGCCGAAAAGGGAGTCAGCTATCGCAGCTACGGCGAGTTCGTCAAGAACGGCAAGACTCCGGATGAGCCGGGAACAACATCCGTCCCGGCCTTGCAGGGCCACTTCGATCCGCTCTTCCGCACATTCGACATGGACTATCCCGACGTCAAGCGCGCCGAGCGGTTTCTCCACGAGTTGGCCGGGTTCGAGAAGGCCGGCGCGATGCCCCGGCTAGTCGTCCTCCGGCTGCCCAACGATCATACGGCCGGAACGAAGCCCGGCTCGCCGACCGTCCTGGCGTCGCTGGGCGATAACGACCTGGCCCTGGGACAGGTTGTCGAGGGATTGAGCAAGAGCCGGTTCTGGAAAGAGATGGCCATTTTCGTGGTCGAGGACGACGCGCAGAACGGTTCGGATCATGTGGACGCTCACCGCACCGTGGCCCTCGCCATCAGCCCGTACGTCAAACGGCACGCAGTCGATTCATCGATGTACAGCACCTCGTCGATGCTCAGGACCATGGAGCTC
>JAFAHT010000200.1 GCA_019237095.1 Planctomycetaceae bacterium | reverse complement strand
ATTTCGATCTCCTTGGGCAACCAGTCGGTCCGCGGCACGGCACCGATGAAGCTAAAGAGCGCCTCTGCCTCCAGCACCTGCGTCTGGCCTGTCTTGCTGTTGAGGATCTCGATCGTGGTCAGACGGAGATCGCCGGACATCCGCTTGACCTCCGTGTTGAGCAGCACCTCGATGTTGCCGGTTTCCTCGAGCCGCCGGGCAAGGTAGCTCGACATATTCTTGTACAGATCGTCGCCGCGAATCAGGACGAACACCTTCCGCGACTGACCGGCGAGGAAGACGGCGGCCTGTCCGGCGGAGTTGCCGCCACCGACGACCACCACGTCCGCGCCCCGGCACAATTGGGCTTCGTTGGGTGTCGCGGCGTAATAGACGCCGCAGCCCTCGAATCGTTCGCACCCCTCGACACCGAGGCGACGATACTCCGCGCCGGTGGTGATCAGCAGGCACTTGGCGGCGACGGATTCGCTGCCGTCCAGATGAAGAACGGCGTAGGCGTTGTCGAAGGTCAGACCAGTCACCGGCCCGGAGACAGACAGGCGGGCGCCGAACTTGTTGGCCTGGAGGACTGCGCGATCCGTCAACTCGCGGCCTGTCAGCCCGGTGGGAAAGCCGAGATAGTTCTCGATCCGCATGCTGCTTCCGGCCTGACCGCCGGGCGCGATGCACTCCAGCACCAGCGTCGAGAGTCCTTCAGAGGCGCCATAGACCGCGGCCGCCAGTCCCGCGGGCCCGGCCCCGACCACGACCAGGTCGTAAACCTGCTGATCCAGCATCTTGCGAATGCCGATGGCCTCGGCCAGCTCACTGTTCGAGGGATTGCGCAGCAGCATCATGTGCCCGCAGGCGACGACTGGCGTGTCGGCTTCGCTAACCCCGAACTGCTTGAGCAACTGATTCACGTGCGGATCGGACTCCAGGTCCAGCCAGGTGAACAGGATCCGGTTCCTGGCCAGGAAATCGCGGATCCGGAAAGTGTCGTGCGAGTAACGCGAGCCGATCACACGCAGGCCGGTGAAGTCACCCGATTTGCGGAGAAGCTGCTGCCGTGCGATGAACGCCTGGAGGATGAGGTCGCCCAGGTCCGGGCATCGGTTCAAGATTTCGCGGAGGGCATCGGGCGACACCGGGTAGACTTCACAATCGGTCTGGGCGACGGCAGTGACGACCACCGGACGGCCCGTGAGCTGCGCAGCCTCGCCGGTGAACGCGCCGGGCTTGTGCACGACGAGGACCTTCGGCGCATCTCCGGACTCATCGCGGATCTCGACCTGACCCGACTTGATGATGAAGAACTTGGCATCGCGATCGCCGCATCGAAAGAGCGTTTGCCCGGCCCGATACTTCGTCAGCGACGCACCTGTGCAGCTCCCCAGGGTCGCGACCTGGACCTCATCGAGCGTGGGGAATGCGACCGCCTGCAAGTCGTGCTCGGCCATGTCTCCTCCTCGTGTAAGGACCCCTCGTCCGCGTCAGGGCTGCAAGTATGGGATGAATCGCGCTGGTACGGGCAGTTCCGCCTGATCGACATAGCACCAGGCCCACCGCTCGCCGGGCTCGAAAGAGGCGACCACGGGGTGCCCCTGCTGATGAAAGTGCTTCGTGGCGTGGCGGCCCGGCGAGCTGTCGCAACAGCCGACGTGACCACAGGTCAAGCAGAGCCGCAGATGGACCCAGGGCATTCCCCTATGCAGGCACTCTTCACACCCCTCGGTGCGGGCGGGAACCGGGTCGAGATCGATCATGTGTTGACAGCTCATTTCGGACCTCCGGGAAAAGAGACGCTGCCCTTGTTCAAGACCCTGTCAGACGGGCTCCGTCCCCTCGATCCGAGCTCTGCTCTAGAAAGTGCCGGCCCCGGGAGCGAGGTAACACTCACTCTCGTATATCATGAGAGGGCCACGCGATTTGAATAGCGTCAGTAGAACAGGGCCAACGGGAAATTCCAGTGAAATTTCTTCAACACATGGGTTCTCGAAGCGCGTGGAAATGCGCAATGAATGACCAAGCTCGGCCAGCGCGTGCTGGCTCAAGCCGGTCTTCGACAGTGTGCGGTGGCATCTTCCCGCATCGCTTTGACCTGCGCAACCACGCGGGCGGCGTGCGAAGAAAAAGGTGTCGGGAACCGAAAAACGACTTTCTTGTATCAATGTACCCGAAATCGGTTCCTGGCACTTATCTGCCCCGCAAGAGCAAGCCCGCAAGTACCGCCGAGGTCACGACACACCGCCTTCCGCTCGCGGCAGTAGCTCGGCCACGGCGATCGTGCCGATGACCTGGCCGGCGATCAGCAGGGAGACAAGCCCCTCCTCCGCGATGACCTCCTCGGCCCACACCGTTCCGGCGGCCCGACCGGACGGGCCTGGATCGCGGTAGACCTCGAGCTGGCGCAGACCAAGGTCGAGAATCCAGTAGACCGGGAACCCGGCAGCGGCATAGCCGGCGAGCTTCTTGGTGCGGTCCTCCTCGGAGGTATCGCAGACCTCGACTAGGAGGACGACGTCGGCGGAGCCTGGGTGACGGTCAAAGTAGTCTGCGGCCTTACCGCGCACGACTGCAACGTCGGGCTCGGGCCACCAGTCGGGCCAGGGCTCGATCGACTTCTCCTCACGGACCGAGAACTGGCCCCGAGGCAGGATCGCGCGCAGGGCATCAGCCAGGGCCGCGACCGCGGCATTGTGCGGCGGGTTCTTCGTCACCTCGAAAAGCTCCCCATCGAGTAACTGGACGTGCCGGCCCTCGAAGAGGCCCGCCTCCTGCATCCGGCCGAACTCGTCGACCGAGAACCGCAGCCGGCCCGGTGGTCGTGTGGCCGTGCTCATTTCCCACCCCCCTGCTCCTCCGAGGACAGCTCCTTGAGGACCGTCTGGTAATCGCGGTTCACCGGGCCCTCGATCAGCGAGCCAATGTATTCGCCGAGCTGCGAACCGCGGCGCATGGCGATAATCCGGGCCTTATTGAAGAGCTCGGGATTGATCCGCACAAGCCGGCCCTCGCCTGACTTCTTGGGCCGCCCAGGTTGCTTCTTGGCCACGGTCTCACCTCTGGTGACGGGCGCCGGCATCGGTCGCTCCTTTTCACGAAAAGCCACTGTAACGCCTTCAGGCACGTGGCTCGACTGTACAGCCTATCCCCTGGTCGCGGCAGGGGCAAGGTCAACACACGTGCATTGTTAACAGCAATTGCACGTTAATAGTCAATTTGCACCAATCGATCATGCCCGGGTCGAACTGTTCGACTTCTTGTTGTAAACTAAATCGACACCAAGTGTTATGCCGGCATTGCTGGCTGCCGGAACTCCAGAAATCTCTACTTTTCTCTACCACACGCCCGTTCAGTACTGGTGAAAAGTGGGTCTTGTACAACCGACGCGCCGGTGCCCGGCTCCCCGACGGCCCTTGAACTGGCGGTGGCAGATGGAAGTGCACGCAAATACAGATTACGACCCTGGAGTTCATGGGGAAGCTGGTTCGGGCAGTGGTCTCCTGGCCCGCCGTCCGCTGCGACCGCGGGTCTCCCAGTCCCCGACCGTCAGCGCGTCACGTGGGGACCTCCGGTCAGCCGAACGGCGGGGTCAGGAGACCCTCGCCGCCGAACCGAAGGCTCCACGCCTCACGCTCCACGCCCGAGTTGAGGCCCGGCGTGCCGGATCAGGAGGTTCCCGGAGGTGCAAGAGCTGGCAGGTCGTCGTCATCCTCGGGCTTTGATGGTAGCGGCCTGCGCTCTTGCTTGGCCCTGGAAGGAGCGGGCCCCGGCATGGCTGCGGGCAGGTCTTCGTCGTTGGGCCGCTGGGGTTTGGTCTGCCCCGGCGTCTTTTCCCGGCTGGTGGGCGGTGGAATGGCGTCGAGGTCGGCGGCGGTGGTAGGCTCGGCTTGCGGCTTGATCTCGCGACGAACGGGAGCGCGCGGTCGCGGTGAGGCGGCGTCGGGAAGAGTGTCCCCGCGAATCGCTCCGTCAATCTCGATCCCGTCCGGATCATCGAAGAAGGAGGTCTGGCCGTCGACGATCACCGGTTCTTTCCTGGGCCGGCCGGCTTTGACGACCCGCTCGGGCCAGGCGGTTTTCTCGGCGAGCATTTGCCGGAGCGAGACGGTGGAGGGCGGAACGGCCAGCGGGCTGTTGATCGCGAGGATCGCGGCGGGGGATACGGGCTGGTTGTAATAGAACGTGTTGGCTCTCCAGTCGATCTGGAGTGTGCCCCCCTCCGCCGAGACGCCCGCGAAGATGCCGTGGGTGTTGGAATAGGAGAGGATCTCTGCCTGAAGTCCCGCGTCCGTGCTGGCCTCGAACCGTTTGCCAACCGGCCCGGCCGCGGCCGCGACATCCACACCCAGCGTCAGCTTGCCCTTGCCCTTGAGAAACCGATCGAGGCCCTTCCGGCTCTGGAAGACCAGGACCAGGTCCGTCGACTGGGCACCAGCCTGGGCTCCGAAGCTTCCTCCCAAAAGGTGAATGAAGACAGGGTTGCTCCAGGTGCCATCCGGCTGGCGGACCACCAGCACTCCGCGGCCGAACCGGGCGCCGAAGATGAAGCTCATCTTGAACATGTCTGGAATGATCGCGATCCCCTGCGCTTTGCGCAGTACCATGCGGGGCATCCCCGTTTTGGGATTGCGGGTGATCTCGCTGAGAACCTCGAGCGATTTGCCGACGGCGACTTCTGGGTCTTTCTGGGCTCGGGCCGGCTTCGTCAGACCGACGACTGGCAGGAGGATGGAAAGTCCGACGATCATTGACCAGGAATACGTTCTCACGACGACCTGACTCCTTTTGGACCCGGATCCCAGGCAGAGGCCCTGCGTCACGCGTGATCCGCTGATCAGGTCCATACGCGACACTCTCGGTCCTGGCGGCGAACAAGCCGTCCTGGCTTGCCCTCGGCCGGACCGGCGCGGAAGTGGCCTCTGAGCGGGGCTTGTACCGGTTTCCGAGGGATCGGTCAACGCGAGTTCGTGGTTGCTACGGAGCTACGGAGCCGAGATCAGATTTTCAGCCAGGGAATACCGAACAGGGTATCGCTAGTGGCATGAGAGTCGGTGTGGCTGGTCGCCCATGTGGTATGCACGGACTGGCCAGTCCGATGCTGGTTCAAGGACTCGATGTAGTTCTTGAAGCTATTGGCATAGCTACTTATATCATTGCCCAGCTTGTGAAAATCGGCCCTGACCGACGGCGACACATTGATGCCGAGTATGCTCGGGACCACCCGATCTTCCATCGATTCCAGCCGGGGAGTCGCATTGTGTCGCTTACGCATGGGACGGAAACTCCCTCTCCGTGTTCCGGGACAGACCGAACCATGGACCTGCTCGTCAGGGAAAGACCAGGTCAGCCTGGCAAGACGTGGTGTCTTCCTCTCTTATCGGCTCCAGTCGTGAGGAAGCTCAAAGAATTGAGAATCTGGACTGGTTCTTCCGGATTTACCGGATGATTCGGAGATCGGGGGGAGCCGTCTTGGCGGCGACGCGGTCGTTGCCGGGTTGCGCGGGTGGAGGCGTGAGCGCATAGCGGATGGGAGTTTGGCTTGGCGGGCGCGTGATCCGGAGCGGCGGCTTCTGGCCCCGGGCCAGTGCCTGCCGCTCGAGCGCGTATTCGTTGTAGTGGACCGTGAGAATCCGCCTCATCTCCACGATCGCCGCGTCGGTCTCCTCGGCGGAGTGGTCGCTCGAAACGATCAGCTCGGAGAGCGCTCCATCGATGTGAGCGCTCGTGTAGGGGACAACTCCATCGCCCCCCGCGGGCAGCGGCTCCTTGCCGTTGTAACCGATGATCGAGTGATAGGGGACCGCCTCGCTCAGCGACAACCGGTTGATCGATTGGAGCACGGGATTGCCCAAACCCAGTTGTGCCACGCTGGTCGCGTAGCGGGTACTCCGGAAGGCTTCCGAGGCCTTCACCTGGCCGTTGTACTTGGCCAGGGTTTTGCGGATCTGCAAGATATCGTTGGGAACTCGGATCATCTGCGAGGCCAGCCGCCCCACGAGCTCGTCTCCCAGCGGGCTGCCGCGATGCGGCGTCGAGACGAAGACCACCCTGCTGACCATGGGTACCGGCTCGAAGATCAGCGCCTGCATCATCAGGTCCTTCAACTGGGGATCCATCGTGATCTGCTCGGGTGGGACCTTGGAGGCGGTGTTCCAGAGAGTCTGGCCGCTGCTGGCGATCGCCAGCCGCGAGAGCAGTCCGCCCATGCTGTGACCGATCAGGACCATCCGGTCGAAGGCCGGGTCATTGCCCTCGGGATCGAGCTGGGTACGCAGGTCGCTCAGCGACTTGCGAAACCGCGCCCCAGAGGCCAGGATCGGATTACCCGTCGAGTAGAAAAACATCCAGAATTGATAGCGCTTGCGCAGCTCAGGATCTCCGCGCAGGTCGTTCATGGCGTTGTCCCAGGCCTCGGGACTGGACATGAGCCCGTGCACGAAAACCACGGGGATCTTTCCCGGCTCATAGGGGTCGAGCAGGTAGATCCCGGTCCTGCCGTCGTACTCCGAGGGAAAGAGGACACCGAGCGCACCCAGCAGATTCAAGTTGGCGACGTGGAACTGACGGGCCAGAGGCACGGTCATGTCGTAAGCAAGTGGAAGGGCGGGGGCGTTCGCTGCTGCCCGCCAGTTCATCGCGGAGTCGAGCACTGGGTCGTGCAGCTCGAGGACTGCGAGCGGTTCGCCGGGACCGGATCCCGGCCTGAGAGTCGCCGAGGCCGCGCGGTAGAGCGTCTTTGGGAAGTGGGTCTCGCAGGGCTCCGTCAGCGCTCCGGTCGTCTCGGTCGCGGGCTCACCCCACTTTCTGGATCGGGTGAGGAACACGACCACCGGCGCACCGACACCCCCCCGGCCGGACTGATGGCGGAAACCCTGGACTTCGAATCGGCGGGTCGGCAAAGCCTCTTCCCACCGCGCCGCTTCATACAGCCCCACCCTCCCCTGCACGCCGATCCCCGCCCGCGCCAGGAACTCGGTCCAGGAAATGCCCTCGACCATCGCCTGTCGATGGGTCGTCTCCAGCGTGTACTCGATGGCCCGCCGGTAAATTCCCTGGGCTCCCGTGGCGGTATCGCTATCAAGCCGTGGCGAAAACTCCTCGCTCAGGACGTACGGCAACGCCTTCAGGGCAGCATCGCGGTAGTACGTGATCGCCCATTCGGGATGTTTCTTGTCCAGTGCCACGCCAGCCTGGACGAGCGCAAGCGCCTCGGCGGGAGGTGGTGTGATACTGGATGCGGTTTCCAGCGAAGTGCGGTCGAAGACTGGCCGATCGTGGATCACGATCGAGGCACACCCACTGAGTACCACCGGCAAGGCCATGACCAGCGGCCAGACCGTCCCGGCCACGGGCCCTGGCGGGCAGCGGAGCTGGTGGCCTGGTTCAAAGCTCCGCATCTCCCCTCCTTGGGCGAACTTCTGCTTCGCGCGGTACCTCCCTTGGTCCCGCAGTACTCCGCCGGCTGACACTGGCGGCGAATCATACGGGGATTCGCCAACTTGTCACCGGCAATCTGACGGCACTGCGGTCTTATCCTCGAAATTAGAGACTCCTCGCTGATCTCCACCAGTATACGGATGGTCCATCCTCAGCGTGCTTCCGATGAAAAGCGGCCGGGACGAGGCCACCAGAGGGTCCCCTTTCCGTCGCCCCCTTGAACGCTTCGAAGTAGTAGTTGACGTAGTTCGCCCCGACTTTGCCCCCGGGCAAAGCGCACTCGACGTCGTATCTTTCGGCCAGCCGTTTCAACTCGCCGCGCGTGAGCAACGTCGAGGACGTGGCCAGGGGCCCTCCCGTGAATCCGAGTTCTTTAATTGCGCGCAGAAGATCTTCGGTGCTGTTATGTTCGGTTTGCAGGGCGTCCTGTCCGGAACGGGAGACCCAGAACCCAGCGCTTTGCAGGCACGCGACCGTCGCGGCGATCGTCGGCAGTCGGTCTCGCGGACTTTTATGCGGAGCGATCTCCCGGCGCAAGCGGTGAAGCTCCCCGAGCGTTCCTTCGACCATGAGGGAGCAGAGGAGACGACCTCCCGGCTTCAGCATCGACGCCAGGCGACAAAACAACGCATCGAGCGGCTGCATCCACTGGAGCGAGGAGCTACTGCTGATAAGATCATACACCGCCCCGGCCTGGTAATCCCAGACATCACAGACGTGCCAATGAATGCGTTCGCTGGCTGCGACCTCCCGCCGGGCCTGCTCAATCATGGTGGCCGAGATGTCGATAGCATCAATTCGCGCACGCGCCAGAAACTCCAGCAGATTACCCGTGAGAAACCCGGTCCCACAGCCCAGCTCCAGAATGCGTTCGGCCTCGACTGGACCGCTGAGGTATTGCAGGAGCTTCCTAGCAACAGCCCGTTGAAGCTCAGCCCGAGTATGATACACGGCGGCGGCCCGGGAAAAATGGAGCGCCGTCGAAGTGTTATTTCTCATACAGGACGTGGGTCCGCGTTGAAAAACCGCACGATGGCCGGAGCCAGGATCCCCGGGGAAGTCGCGACGAGGCCGTGGTCTCCCTCGTCAACAAGCAGCAGATCACTGCCGCCGATGCCGGCCTGGAGCAATCGGCTCGCCTGCCAGGTGATGACCCGGTCCTTTCGGCCGTGAGCGATCAGTGTCGGCACGCGGACCTTGGACAGCCGCGAGCGGAGATCGACCATCTGGATGTATCGAAGGCCGTGGACCAGATGGTCCGGGTCGAGCCGCAGCGCCTGGTGCAAGTCCTCCGCCATTTGCGCCGCGGAGCCGCTTTCCGAATGCACCAGGGAGAAGAATCTTCGCAGCGTTTCGTCCCGGTCTCGGTGAAGCCCGAGAATCATGGCGCGCACCGGGAGCGATTGCACCTCGTGGTGATCCGTGGAAGGCGGACAGAACAGCGCGCAAGAGCTGATGAGCACCAACCGCCGCACCAGCTCCGGAAAGTGAATTGCCATTTCCAAGGCGACGATGCCCCCCATCGACCAGCCGACCAGGATGGTGGGGTGCTTCTGCCGCGCAAGTCTGGATGCAAGTGCGACCGCATAGGCGGAAGGAACGCTGCCGCCGGCAAAGCCACCGTCGCTCGCGGATGCGCTCAGCAGGGAGGAGACCGACGTCATCGTCACCGAACTCGCATTGCCAGCCCCTTGCCCTTCGGCCTCCCTCTCCCAGTCTGGCGCGACGGGAGAGGGGCCCGGGAATAACTTCTCAACTAACGGCGCAAGCGCCTGCTCGGTCTGGGCCCAACCGGCAATCAAGGTGACACAGGCCGATGCGTTCACAGCAGACCCTCCAGACGGGCGGCCTCTGAAATGGCCGTGGCGGCCTGTAGCAAATCCTCTTCGGCGTGCGCCAATGTCACCGAGAGACGGATCCGCGCCGTCCCGCGCGGCACCGTCGGCTCGCGGATGGCTGTGGCGAGGATTCCCTTGGCCTTCAGTCGAGCTGAAAAACGCAAAGCCGTCGCGTTGTCGCCGATGAGCAAAGGAAGGATATGGCTCTCGGAATGCATCACGTTCAACCCCAGCTCCCGGAGCTGTCGGCGAAACAGCTCGGCCCGCGCCAGTAACGTCGGTCCCAGATGGGGCGCGGCTCGAAGGATTTCCAGGGCCGCCAGGGCCGCCCCCACGCTGGCGGGCGGAAGTCCCGTACTGTACAGGAACGGCCGAGAACGGTTGATCAGCAGTGCCTGGAGTTCCGTGGAACAGGCGACAAAGCCCCCGTAGCTGCCCAAGGCCTTGCTGAGCGTGGCGGTACACGCATTGACACGATTGCCCAGACCGTGCTCGCGCACCAATCCGGCTCCATACGGTCCGAGGACCCCAAGCGCATGGGCTTCGTCGACCAGGAGCATGGCCTCGTGACGGCTGGCGACCTCGCAGAGAGCCCGCAGCGGTGCCCGATCGCCGTCCATGCTAAACACGGATTCGGTCACCACGAGAAAGCGAAAGCCAGGTCTCCGAGCAGCGGCAGCCCGCGTCATCAAGCTGTCCAACTGCTCGATATCATTGTGCGCAAAGCGGCAGAGCTTCGCGCGGCTGAGCACGATCCCGTCGATGATCGTCGCATGGACCAGCCTGTCGGCAAAAACCACGTCGCTGCGCCCCAGGACCGTGGAGAGTACCCCGACGTTGGCCAGGCAGCCGGAGCCGAAGACGATCGCGGCGGGGTAGGACTGAAACGAGGCAAGCGCCGCCTCCAGTTCGGCATGACAGGCGAGCGTCCCCGTCACCAGGCGCGAGGCTCCAGCCCCGGCGCCGTAGCGGCTCATGGTTTCCGCGGCACGACTCAAGACGCGCGGATCCCGCGACAGGTCGAGATAGTCGTTACAGGAAAAGTTCAGATATTCGCGGCCGTCGATCGAGAACCTGCCGCCCGCGCGCGGGAGCACGTTCAAAGTGCGCTCCCGGCCGTCGGCTTGTAACTGGCGGAGCAGCGGCGTGATCCAGCTTTCATTCTCCATTGCTGCTCTCGATGACTGCTTCAAATCCAAGGTCCTCGATCATCTGGTAGTCTTCCTGAGGCGGTTGGCCCTTGGTGGTGAGGTAGTCGCCGACGAAAAGGGAATTGGCTGCATAGAGCCCCAGGGGCTGAAGGCTGCCCAGTCGGAGTTCCCGCCCGGCGGCAATCCGCAGCTCGCATTTCGGATTGGCCAGCCGGAAGAGGGCCAGCACTCTGAGACAGTGACGCGGGCTCATCAGCGGCTGAGGCTTCAGGCGAGTGCCCTTGATCGGGATCAGGAAGTTGACCGGGACAGACTCTGCCTCTAAGGCCCCGAGCTGCAAGGCAAGATCCACGACATCTTGATCCGTCTCGCCCATGCCGATGATCCCTCCCGAACAAACATCCAGCCCGGCGTCACGGACAGCGCGAAGGGTTTCCACCCGATCGTCATAACTGTGGGTCGAGCAGATCTCGGGGTAGAACCGCCGGCTGGTATTAAGGTTGTGGTTCACGCGGTCCACACCGCAGGCCTTCAGCCGGGCCGCCTGCTCCGAATTGAGCAAGCCCACTGAGGTGCAGATGTTCAAGCCGAATGCCGCCTTGATACGGGGAACTACGTCAGCGATGCGGTCGAGCTCGGTTGCGGTTGGAGAGCGGCGGGCGATGACAATGCAATAGGTAGCCGCGTGCCGCTCCGCGGCCTCCCTCGCGCCGGCGAAGATCTCATCGGAATCGAGCATGCTGTATCGGGGGATATCTGACGTGGCCGTCCCGGCCTGGGAGCAATAGGCGCAGTCCTCGGCGCACCGGCCGCTCTTGGCGTTCATAAGGAAGTTCAGGATGACCCGGTTGCCATGCCAGTGGTAGCGAATGCGGTAGGCCGCCGCCAGCACGTCGAGGAGTTCCTCGTCCCCCGATCGCAGGATCGCGAGCCCTTCACTCTCAGTGAGTCGATGCCCCTCGAGCACCCGGTTTGCCAGTTCCTGCCAGCGGCCGGAAAAACGAGGCGCCTCGATCAATCGGTCTTCGATAACGTCTTTCATGGATGGTTCCCGCGACAAAGGATGAAAGGGTTCTCGTGAAAAGTTTCCCGTTTCTCCGGCTTCCTACAGCCGGTCGGTCCGGCTATCGTACGACGTTTCAAGGTGAGAGAGGAGGGGCAAGGGGCGGTGAGAGGGCATCGAGGAGAGGAGGGTGGCCCGTTTGCTCTCGCTCGGGGACCGGGTCTATGCGAGCGTGGCGATGGCGTGGTGCATGGCATTGGCGATCTTTTCCAGCGACGCGTCGGTGGTGCAAAACGGAGGCATGGCGTAAAGGACAGAGCCCAGCGGCCGGAGAAGCACCCCCTGTTCCAGGCAGGACGAGCGCAACTGCCAGCCGACGGGGGCTAGATAGCCGCCCGGCAGGTTCAACTCCACGGCAGCGATGATTCCGCAAACACGGACGTCGCGCACCCGCGGATGGCCGCGCAAGGGGGCCAGAGCTTCGCTCCAGAAGAGTTCCATGCGCCGGGGCGCCGGCTGGGGAGCCCCGGTGAGCAGCTTCCAGTTGGCGACCGCAACCGCACAGGCCAACGGGTGGGCCGTGAACGAATGGCCGTGAAAAAAGGTCCGGCTGCGATCGGCTGTGTTCCAGGCGGCCACCAGGGATGGTGCGGCGAGGGTCGCTGCCAGGGGCAGCACCCCACCGGCCAGGGTCTTGGCCGCGCAGATCAAGTCCGGTGCGATCCCAGCCGCCTGGTGTGCCCAAAGGCGGCCGGTGCGCCCACCACCCGTCATTGCCTCGTCGGCGATGAAAAGCACGCCGTGTTGGTGCGCCACTGCGGCCAACCGGCTGAGTTCCTCGGCCGAATGCATCCGCATGCCCCCGGCCCCCTGCACCAGCGGCTCGACAATCACAGCGGCCACCTTCCCCGTATGCCGCGTCAGGGCGTCGTCGAGTCGCTCCGCAGACACCGGCACCATTTCCGCGCGAAACAGCAGCGGCTCGAACCGGCCGAAGAAGAGTGGGTCCCGGCTGACCGACATCGCTCCGAACGTGTCGCCGTGGTAACCGCCCTCCAGGCCCACAAACCAGGTGCGCTGCGGTTCTCCCTGGTGGCACCAGTATTGATAGGCCATCTTCAGGGCGACCTCCACAGCGGTGCTGCCGTTATCCGAGAAGAACACCCGGCCTCCAGGCCAGGGAGCCGTGCTCAAGAGAAGTTCGGCCAGGGCGACGGCGGCCGGGTTGGTGACGCCGGCGAAATGGACGTGGTCCAGCGACTGGGCGGCCTCGTGGAGCGCGGCCATCAGCACAGGATGCCGGTGTCCGTGAAGGATCGTCCACCACGAGGAGATGGCGTCGATGACCCGCTGCCCGTCGGCCAACCACAGGAATTCGTCTTCTGCGGCCACGGCGACCAGGGGGAGGTCGGGGTCTCGAAGCGAGGTGTAGGGATGCCAGACGAACCGCCGATCGCGCTCAAGGATATCCGCGGCGGCGCACTCCGGCGGAGGCGCGAAACGAGTGGGCTCTGCTTCCAGGTCTGTCGTTCCGCCGTCTCGTGGGGACGTTGTCTCCCCGAAAAGGCGGGAGTGCAAAGCCTGGAGCACGCCAGACTGTTCCTGTGCCGCCCGGGCCACCCCTTCAACGTCCCAAGCCGAAGGCAGTTGCAGGCAGAAGAATGCGGCACGGGGCCAGTGCCGACCAAGCTGCTCGACGGCGAATGCGTCAGGCCGGCCCATCAGGACGACGGCGGCGGGTCGAACGCCGTTCCCCTGCAATGCGTTCAGGCATTGCAGCGTCCGCCCAATAGCACCGACGGCCGAAGAGCAGACAAGTACGACCGGCACGGCCAGTGCCTGGATGAGCAAGATCTGAAGTTCCGTCTCGTTGAGCGGCGACAGGGGGCTGCCGAACGTCTCAATGAGCAGGTGACGGCCCGGCACGCTGGGCCTTGGTTTGGCCGCAGCAACGAGATGCGCGGGAGGAATGGCGCGGCCCTGCTGGCGGGCCGCCAGCAGCGGTGCCACCGGATGCTCAAACTGGCCCAGGGGCTGGTGTACATAGGCCCCAGGCACGCACCGGCGCACTCGCTGCGAATCCGAATCCCCGGTTTCCAGCGGCTTCCAGTACTCATAGTCGTCGGACAGCGCGGCTAGCCACAAGAGCGCCAGCGCAGTCTTCCCCTCATCGGTGTCTGTGCCAAGTATCAGAACATCTGTCATGGTGTACCGTAAGCCGGGTTGTCATGGCCACGTTTTCGAGTGCCGAAAACCATCAGCAGCAGGTTGGCCGCCAGAGCCAATCGCGAAAGAGCATTGGTCAGCTCCCCCTTGGCCGCTGTTTGCACCAGGGGGTCGGACAACGTCTCGTCCGTGTCGGCCACCCCTTTCCCATGCGGCTTGTCGGCATTGCGCCAAACCTTTGCCAGGGTCTCAGCGCCGTTCAATCTGATCGATTTCGGCAGGTACTGAATGCTTGAGATTGTTGCTGCACTGCCCTCGCCGCGCGGACTCGCATGCGGCCTGCACGGCCGGCAACAGGAGTGAGATCAGGACAGCGATGATGGCGATCACGACCAAGAGCTCGATCAAGGTGAATCCATGTCGAGACGGTCCGCGGGCTTCATGAGCGTGCAAGGCGGGCTCCTTCGGGCCTTCGGTGCAATTCGTCGCAAGGGCCCCAATCGGCTGCGGAGAGGGCAACGGCCCAAATCATGATCATACTGAGTCGCGTGAGCCGGGACAAGCTCACCTTATTTCGTGATCGCGAACCCGCCGCGTGTCATGTAAAGATAAACTGATGTGACACGGAGAGCAAGCCGGACGTTTTCAGCAGTTCGGAGATGAGATAGAGTATTGTTCGGCGAGGTGATGGGCACTCGGGTTTCCAGCCAGCGATCAAGCAATGCCAGCCAGGAACATCTACCATGATGCCGTCGTTCGTGCCTTGATCGCCGAAGGATGGACGATCACTCATGATCCTTTGACCCTTTCGTATGGGGGAAAGGATCTCTTCGTTGATCTCGGCGCAGAGCGCGTAACCCTTGCCGCAGAGAAGACCGGGCAGAGAATTGCCGTGGAAATCCAGAGCTTTCTCAGCCCATCCCCGGTTCGTGATCTGCAGGAAGCCATCGGCCAGTACGAAATCTACAGGGCCATCCTGGCGGAGACCGAACCAGAGCGCCTGCTCTTCCTTGCGGCACCCCTGCGGATCTACGAGAACTTACTTTCGGAAAGATTCGGTCAGCTCATCATCTCGCGACTGCAACTGCGGCTATTGATCTTTGATGAGACACAACAGAAGAGCCTCCAATGGATAAACGAGAGCGTTACCGCCTCATCGTGAGCCGTTTGATCGAGGAGTATGCCAGTTACAAACCCTCGCACGGCCAGATCGAGACCGAGGCGATCGTGGACCGCGTCAAGGACCATTATGAAGTAATGCACGTGGGCTGGGACGGATCACGCCGGATCCATGGCTCGGTTGTGCACATCGACATCATCGACGACAAGGTTTGGATTCAGTATGACGGCACTTCGCGCCCGGTCGCGGACGAGCTTGTCGCCGAAGGCATTCCGCGGGAAGACATCGTCCTGGGATTTCACCCGGCTGAGGTGCGCCAGTACACCGACTTTGCCGTTAATTGATCTGCACATTTAAAACTGCCGTCAGCCATTCTTGCTCCGTCAACGTCGAACGCATCGCGGAGTTCCAGGGGTGGATGTGGAAATAGCCGGGCGTCGCTACTCCACGATTCTACCATAACGCGTAGGTCAAAAGGTCTCCTGGTCCGATCTCCGGTCCGCCGTTTTTGCTTCGAACTCCGATACGGCTTTCTCGCTATAATGAATGAACCCAAACCGACCTGGATTCGCGAACTCACGAGGGAAAGGATCGCGCATGCTTGCTGTTGTCACAACCCGCCGCCGGTTTCTGAGCCGAGGTCTCGCAGGTCTGGGCGTGGTGGGCTCTCTGCGCTCGCGGTCGGGCCTGGTCTGGGGACAGACGGCATCGACCGTACCCTCGATCGGGTCCATGATCGACCGTGCCATCAGGTTTCTCCGTCCGCGGCAGGATGCCAAGGGGGGCTGGTCGACCCAGCGCGAGCCGGGGATCACGGCACTGGTGGTCACGGCACTGCTCCGCTCGGGACAGGTTCCTCCGGGCGATTCCATGGTGACCCGCGCCTTCAAGTACCTCGAAGACTTCATCGGTGCCAAGGGGGGGCTATCCGAGGCCCCTCACGCCAATTACTCGACCTCGATCGCCCTGGCGGCGTTCCAGCAGGCCAACGTGAACGGCCGCTATGACCGGGTGATCAAGGCTGGGCAAGATTTCCTCAAGTCCATGCAGTGGGACGAAAGCGAAGGAAAAACGCGAGACGACGCGTTTTACGGCGGGGCGGGCTACGGCGGCGGCAATAGCCGGCCAGATCTATCCAACACCGCCTTCTTTATGGAAGCCCTGCGCGACACCGGGCTGCCAGCCGATGACCCCAACTTGCAGAAGGCGCTGGTTTTCGTGTCCCGATGCCAGAATCTGAAGAGCGAGTTCAACGATCAGGCCTGGGCGGGAAAGATCAATGACGGCGGGTTCATCTATACTGCGGCACAAGGCGGCAGCAGCATGGCCGGCAAGGAGGCTAACGGCGGTCTCCGTTCCTACGCCAGCATGACCTACGCCGGGCTCAAGAGCATGATCTACGCGGGGCTCTCGCGAGAGGATCCCCGGGTCAAGGCGGCCCTCACGTACATCACCCGCCATTACTCTCTGGAGGAGAACCCGGGGCTGGGACAACAGGGGCTGTATTACTACTATCACACGTTCGCCAAGACGATGTCGGTGCTCGAGACGCCGACGATCACGGATGCCGCGGGGGTGTCGCACGACTGGCGTGCGGAGCTGGTCGCGGCCCTGGCGAAACGGCAGCAGGCCGACGGAAGCTGGGTGAACCCCGCCGATCGTTTCATGGAGGGGGATCCGAACCTGGTGACCGCCTATGCGCTCCTGGCATTGGCTTACACCCGGCTCCAGACGAAAAGATCGTAAACTATCACTCCGGGGAGCTCCGGAACCTCCGCGATCCATCGTCCTCGCGCTCGATCTCGATGAGCAAGTTCATTGGCAGGCCTCTCATTCCGCGCGAACAGCGTTCTCGAGTTCCTGCTCGATGCGTGACTTCATCTGGCTCAACTCGTCGCCGCTGTATTTTCCTTGTGGCCAGGGCCAGCGGATCGAATCGTTGGCGAAGCGGGGGACGATGTGCCAGTGGCAATGGTGGATGGTCTGGCCGGCGACGGGGCCGTTGTTGATAATCACGTTGAACCCCTCGGCGCCCGTGGCGGCCTTGACGGCGCGGCAGAGCCTGGGAAGAAGCGATCCGGCGTGGGCGGCGATCGCCTCCGGGAGCTCTCCCAGGTGCGCGTGGTGAGAGCGTGATACGAGAATCGTGTGACCCGGATTGAGCGGGTTGATGTCGAGGAAGGCCACGGCGTGGGCCGTCTCAAGCACCCGGGCCGAGGGGATCTCGCCCCGGACGATCTTGCAGAAGACGCAGTGCGAGTCCGGCACGGAATGAGACACGACGCGGGACTCCCAGGATGCGCGAACCGGTGAGAGCCGGGCCGAATTCGACCCGGGTGGATTTCTTTATGGCCTAGCTTGCGCTCGGTGAGGAGACGACGGCCGGGCGTGTCGGTGCCTTGATTTGCTCCTGTTCGCCGAGGAGGCTGATGACGGCCATCGCGGCGGCATCGCCCTGGCGGACCCGGGCCAGCTTGTAAATGCGGGTGTAGCCGCCCGGCCGGCTCTTGTACCGCGGCCCGATGTCGTAGAAGAGCCTGTATGTAACCGATTTGCTGGTCAGCACCGCCAGGCAGCGACGGAAGTTGTTCAAGTTCCAGCCGTCCTTGGCCAGGGTGATCAGCTTCTCGACATATGGCTGAACTTCCTTGGCTTTAGGGAGCGTGGTCGTGATCCTGCCGTGCTCCAGGAGCGCCGTGGCCAGGTTGCGCAGGAGCATCCGGCGATGTTCGGGTGATCGTTTGAATTTTCGGCCGGCTTTCTGGTGACGCATGGTTGATTCTGTGATCAGTGGCCAGTGGCCGGTGGCCAGAAAATCGGCCCACAAACCAAGGCTCAGGGTTCTTGAATCGACTCGTGTTATGAGTTGCTGGCCACTGGCTACTGGCCGCTGGCCACTTCGCTGCAGTTCTTACCCCTGGGTCGGCACGTTCATGCCCAGGTCCAGCCCGATCTCGTGGAGCTTGGCGCGAACTTCCTTGAGCGTGGTCTCACCGAAGTTCCGGACGTTCAGGAGCTGGTCTTCCGAGCGGCTGACCAGGTGCCGGACCGTCGTGATTCCCTCGCTCTCCAGGCAGTTGGTGGCGCGGACGGAGAGCTCGAGTTCAGCCAGGCTCATATCGAGCTTGCGTTCCAGCTCGGCATCCAGTGGCGCGTGCTGATGCCCGTCGTAGGGGCTTGCCTCGGTGGAAAGGCCCGGGCCCGGCTCGTTGTACTGGACGAACGGATTCAAGTGCTTGCGCAGGATCTTGGCGGCCTCGACGAGAGCCATCTCCGGGCCGAGGACACCGGTCGTCCAGATTCGCAGGATCAGCTTGTCATAGTTGGTTCGCTGGCCGACGCGGGTGTTCTCGACATGGTACTCGACGCGCTGCACCGGGCTGAAGCTGGCGTCGATCGGGATCACGCCAATTTCGAGGTCGTCGGTGTGGCCCTCGGCTGCCGTCCGGTAACCGCGGCCGTTCTCGATCGTCATTTCCAGGTGGAACGGTACGTCATCGGTCAGGGTGCAGAGAATATGGTCGGGATTGATGACCTCGACCGATTCGTCGTGCAAGATATCGGCGGCCGTGAGGACGCCCCGGCGATCCCGATCGATGCGGATGGTCCTGGGGTGTTCCGAGTGATTCTTCACCACCAGGAGCTTGACGTTGAGCACCAGGTCGGTGATGTCGTCAACCATGCCGGGGATCGACGAAAACTCGTGTTGCACGCCCTGGATCTTGATCTTGGTGATCGCGCTGCCCTCCAGGCTGGAGAGCAAAATGCGCCGCAGGCTGTTGCCGACGGTGTTACCGAAGCCGCGTTCGAAAGGCTCAACGTGGAACTCGCCGAAGGTGTCGGTCAAGGTGTCACGGCTGCAGATCACCCGGCTGGGTAGTTCGAGGCCACGCCAACGAATACGCATCACTCTGTCCCTCCAATAAGCACTCGACCGGCCTCGATCAGCGGCTCAACAACTCGATGATCAACTGCGGTGTCACGGGTAGCGAGATATCCTGTGTGGACGGCATGCGGGTGACCCGTCCCTCGGGAGGATCGACGCTGAGCCGGTCCAGCCATTCGGGAACCGGGGGCGGCCCCTCGGCCATGTTGCTGGAGACCAGCTTGCGGGAGTGGTCGCGGTTCTTGACCTGGATCTGGTCGCCTGGGCAAACCAGGTAACTGGGGATGTCCAGTTTCCGGCCGTTGATCAGAATATGTCCGTGGCGGATGATTTGCCGGGCTTGGGGCCTGCTGGCGGCGAAGCCCAGGCGGGTGACCACGTTGTCGAGCCGGCGCTCGAGCAGGGACATCAGGGCGTCGCCCGTATTGCCGGCCCGGCGGTTGGCCTCCGCATAGTACTTGCGGAACTGACGCTCGAAGATCCCGTAGTAGCGCTTGACTTTCTGCTTCTCGCGGAGGCGGATGGCATACTCGCTGGCCTTGCCCCGGCGATACTGATGCATGCCGGGCACCCCTTCGCGACGGTCCACGGCGCACTTCGGGGTATCGCACCGCGTTCCCTTGAGGAACAGTTTGGTTCCCTCGCGGCGGCAGAGCCGGCAAACCGGTCCAGTATTACGTCCCATGGTTAATCAGCATTCCTCGGTCGGATCGAGTTCGTGAATTTACGCTCGAGCATTTGTCGCCCGCCAGCGAGCTCGCCCTTGCCCGGGACCGTGGGTCCGGAGCTCAGACGCGGCGCTTCTTGGGCGGCCGGCAGCCGTTGTGTGGCAGCGGTGTGACGTCCTCGATGGCCTTGATCGAGAGCCCGGAAGCCTGGATGGCCGTGATGGCGCTTTCGCGACCCGATCCGGGCCCCTTGACCTTGACCTCGACCTCCTTGACTCCATACTTCGTCGCGGTCGCCGCCGCGGTCTCCGCCGCCCGCTGCGCGGCGAACGGCGTGCTCTTGCGGCTTCCTTTGAATCCGACGGTCCCGGACGAGGCCCAGCACAACGCATCGCCATTGGGGTCGGTGACCGTCACCGTCGTGTTGTTGAACGTCGCCTTGATGTGCACGACCGCCCGGCTGACGTTGCGTCGTGTCTTCCGCTTCTTGGCCTTGGCCACGGCTCCGGTGCTCCTGAATCAATCTGATCCGATCAATACCCTGGTCGTTCTTGGGGGGTCGCTCCAGAGCGTCCACCCGGGCTGGAGGCGACTAGCGCAGCTCCTTGACGCCCTTCTTTCCGGCCACAGTCTTGCGTGGACCCTTGCGGGTCCGCGCGTTGGTGCGCGTCCGCTGGCCCCGAACCGGTAGACCTTTGCGGTGCCGAAGGCCCCGATAGCAGCCGATATCGCGGAGCCGGGCGATGTTCTGCTGAACCTGGCGACGGAGCTGCCCCTCCACCACGTACTCGTTGTCCAGAAGCGAGGCGAGCTTGGCCAGGTCGTCCTCCGTCAGGTCGCGGGCTCGCTTGTCGGGATCGATCCCGGTCCGAACGCAAAGCTGCTCGGAGAGGAAGGGACCAATCCCGTAAATGTAGCGCAACGAGATCACGGTGCGCTTGTCGTTGGGAATATCGACACCCAGAATACGAGGCATCCCCTTCGGTCTCCGTCGATCGATACCTTGGCGATTGTAAGCTGATGAACCTGGTGGCAAGACAACCTGGACAGCACGCCGGTTCGGGCCCGCGGGGAACCCGTGACCGTTTAGCCTTGTCTCTGCTTGTGGCGCGGATTGGTGCAAATCACATAGACCTTACCCGCCCGGCGTACGATCTTGCAGTTCTCGCAAATTCGCTTGACACTTGATCGAACTTTCATGGGACTGACAGCTTTCCTGAAGTCTTCGGCCGACGTGATTGAAACCCCAGCGTCCCCCCTCCCCTGCCATCGGGCCGGCGTGAGCCGAACGGTTCGGAAACACTACCGCGCCCCAGGGTCGACTGGCATGACAGGTCGATGCCCGGGTCTTTTCTGATCGTCTCAGATTCAACTTCGGCTCCGGCGCGGGGCCGGAAAACCTAACTTGGAGGAGTGATGACGCGTCGTCACATCCCGGGCCGAATTGAGCTAATATACTCACGGGCCCAAACGTCCGCAAGAGCGCATCCGCGCCTGCGGGGACACTTTCCTATTCTGAGCGGCCTTGGCGGCATCTCGCGAGATCTTCGGTGCTGACGCAAAGGCTTCTGCACGAACCACTTGGCGAGAGGCTGCCGGCAACTGGTTGATCGGCCGGTTCAACTCGGGAAGTCCAAATGAACAATCCCGCCTGCACGTGGTAGCATGACCAGAGTCACCTTCGATTGAGGACACCATGCCCCATCTCACCGTTCCGGAAAACACTTTTCGGCGGCTCGCCGCAAAAGCGGCCGCCCTGAACATCTCTGTTGACGACCTCGTCCAGCCGGCTCTTGACCGGCTTGCTGAGACCGGCACCTCTTAAGCGCTTGTTCTGCCTCATCCCCAACCAGCCGACGCTTTTCGTCGAGTGGGAAGTGCTGGTCGGAGCCCACACTTGTCACGGCCGCATGTCATACGACGCCCGAGCCGCATCGAGTCGGACCGTCGGTCATCGTCGCTTCCCGGCTCGCCTCAAGGCCGCACAGACGTCCTGGCCTGTTGAATCGTCGGGGTCCACCGTCGATGTCGCGCGCCGAGCTGGGTGTCCATGGTCTGAACAGATGGACCGTAAAATGTTGAGATTTGTTGAGAAAACGCGGAGTTCAAGCAGCCGGAAACGGTCCGAGCGAGGAC
>JAFAHT010000151.1 GCA_019237095.1 Planctomycetaceae bacterium | reverse complement strand
GGTTCAGCGGGCGTGTGGCAAGGTGATGATCGAGCAAGAAGCCCTTGCCGTTGATCCGCACAATCCTCGTGGCATAGACGGGGTTGTCTGCGGTTCTTCGTCAGGGGCTTTGCCTTCGGGTGTGAACTCGATTCGAGAGTGAAAAGGGACACTACGGAACGACGCGCGCCATCACCCGATGAAAGCTCGACTCCTGGCGACCCACGGGATCCGGCGTTGCAGATTCGGGGCAT
Organism: Planctomycetaceae bacterium; assembly: GCA_019237095.1. Lineage (GTDB taxonomy): Bacteria > Planctomycetota > Planctomycetia > Isosphaerales > Isosphaeraceae > Aquisphaera. The sequence goes on along the minus strand of JAFAHT010000151.1, from coordinate 11,675 downwards.
CCGAGCGTTCAAGAGCCGGGAGTGTTTTCTGCTCCGGTTCCCGCGATGTTCCTCGGGCGATGGTCGTCGACGCCCCGGCCTGACCGTTGGGGCTAGGGACAGAGGTAACCGACGAGGAACTTGCGCTCGCGGAGGACTTGCCCGAGGGCCGACAGTTGGACGCGGTATTCGCCGGCCCGGGGGAACCGCGCATTGGGGAAGATGAACTGGAGCTCGACGACTTGGAGGGGGTCCGAGAATTCGACCTCGGCGTCGCCCCGGAATAGCTCGTCACCGCCGTCGTCCGCGACGCAGGTGACGGCCATCGGCAACCGGCCGTGGCCGTCGGTCAGGCTCAGGTAGATGTGAAGCTCGTGGATGACGCAGGGGAGACTGGCGGTCTCGATCTGGTCAAAAATGCCGATCAGGCTTTTCTTATTGGTCTGGACGTCGGTGATGACCTGGTCGCAGAGGATCATCGCCAACACTTCGGGCGGATGCGGCACGTCCGGACCCTCGTCGCAGTGACCCCAGCATCGCGGGCCCGCCCGTCGGGCGTGGAAGAATGACCCGCCTCGCGGGGGTCATTCTATCGCAAAACACCCGGGCCCGGCAGTACCGACTTGCCTCCGGGGGAGGGGCGGGGTCGGACCGGCCCGCATCACGCGGACGGCGGCTCAGTAGACGTCACGCTGGTAGCGGCCTGATTTGGCCATCCCGGTGACGTACGCCTTCGCGTCCCCAGCGGAGAGCCCGCCCTGAGTGGCGACGATTTGTTGCAGCGCATGATCAACGTCGTTCGCCATCCGCTTGGCGTCGCCGCAGACGTAGAAATGGGCGCCCTCTTCCAGCCAGTTCCAGAGCTCCCGGGCGCGTTTGAGCATTCGGTCCTGCACGTAGACCTTCTCGGCCTGGTCGCGCGAGAACGCCAGGTCGAGCCTGGTCAGCACGCCGGCCGCCTGGAACTGGTGCAGCTCCTGCTCGTAGAGATAGTCGGTCGCACGGCACTGGTCGCCGAAGAACAACCAGTTCTTGCCCGTCGCGCTTACAGCCCGGCGCTCCTCGAGGAAGGCGCGGAACGGGGCGACCCCCGTCCCGGGCCCGACCATGATCATCGGCGTGTCACCCGAGTCGGGGAGCTGGAACCGGTGCGAGGGGTGCACGAACACCCGGACCTCGCCGCCGGCCCTGACCCGCTCGGCCAGGAACGTCGAGGCGACTCCCTTGCGCAGCCGGTCGCCCTTGGAATAGCGGACCACGCCGACGGTCAGGTGCACCTCGCCCGGATGCGCCCGGGGCGAGGACGAGATCGAGTACAGGCGGGGCTGGAGCGGGGGGAGCAACTCGAGAAGTTGGTCGGCCTCGATCCGGATCGAGGGGTGGCGGCGCAGGACGTCGAGCAGGTCAGCCGTGTCGATCCAGTTGTCCTCGCCGTCCCGGATCCGGGTCAGAAGGTCTGCCTCTTCCGGGGACGCCGCGCACTCGACGAGGCGCTCGATCAAGTCGTCGACCGGCCGTCCAAGGGAGTAGTTTCGGAGCAGGAGCGGCCGGAGGTCGAGCCGCCCACCAGCGTTCAGCGCACGGAGCACCTCGTCGACCAGGTCGGGGCAGTTGTCGGGGTAGACCCCGAGGGCGTCCCCTGGTTTGTAGGTCAGGCCCGAACCCGCCAGGTCGATGACGACGTGCCGGGTGTCTTTCTTCGACCCCTCGCGGTTCAAAGGCCGGCTCTCGACGAGCCTGGCCGGGAAGGGGTTCGACCGGCTAAACGTCGGCCGTACGACGACGCTGCTCAAGGGCGCGCCGCCGGCCGTGGCCGCGATGGAACCGTTACCCGCGACGACGCTCGTCATCGCCGAGCCGTTGGTCGTGACCGCGCCCTGCGCAGCGACCAGCTCCTTGAGCTTGCGGGAGGTCTCCTTGCCGCCGGGGGTGCAGCGGTTTAAATCCTTCTCCTCGCCGCGCGCGATCGCCTCGGAGTACGTCTTGCAGAGGTAGCCGCACGCGCCGCAGTCGAGCTGTGCCATCGCGGCCATGAGCTTGCGCGGGTAGGGGCGCCCCTCGGCGAGCTTCAGCCGCTCGGCCAGGGGCAGGGCCGGGTCATGCCAGGGAAAGTCTTCCTCGACCTCGGCGGGGACCGCGGCAAGCGTCGCGCCGTTGCCGTTGCCATTGCCCTGGGCGTGGCTGCCACCGGCGTCGAGGCCAAGCAGGCCGGCGAAGAAGCCGTTGAGCCAGGCGCGCTGGGCGGGGGAGAACGGGGCACTCTCGGGGAGCACGGGGACGGTCATTGAACCTCAACCTGGTAGAGTGTTCGACGGTGCGAACATGTCTTTGAGCTGCTCAGTCGAGTACCGCTTGGTGAACTCGTGGAACGACTCTTGGGGCCCAGGGCGCGCGGACAGGTAGCCGCGGAGCATCCGCTCGATGACCTCGGGTGCGTCCTCGGCCTTCACCTCGCGGTAGATCTCGCGGCCGATATCCTGATCCGGCCCGTAGCCGCCGCCGAGGAATACGTGATACCCCTCCACCATGTCGTCGCCCTCGGCAACCTTGGTCCCCAGCAGGCCGATGTCGCCGATGTAGTGCTGGGCGCATGAGTTCGGGCAGCCGGTCAAATGGATGTTGATCGGCGCGTCAAGCTCGAGCCGGGCGTCGAGGTGGTCGGCAATCGCGAGGGCATGCCGCTTCGTGTCGGACGAGGAGAACTTACAGCCAAAGTTCCCGGTGCAGGCCACGAGTCCGGTGCGGATCTCGGTCGCCTTCCAGCCGAGGCCCAGGGCCTCGATCTGCGCCTTGACCTGATCGGCGCGGTCTTCTGGGACGTCGGAAATCAGCAGGTTCTGCCAGACCGTCAGGCGGATCGTGCCGGTACCGTGGCAGTCGGCGATCGCTGCCAGCCCCCGCATCTGGTCGCAGGACATCCGACCGACCGGCAGGACGACGCCGACGTAAACCAAGCCCGGCTGCCGCTGCGGATGGAAGCCGATGTGGGCCCCGCGAACCGCGGGGGTGCGGGGCTCGCACTCTTCGATCGGAAGCCGCCTGAAGGGGGCCGGCAGTTGCTTCTCGGTCTCCTCGATGTACCGCTCTAGCCCCCAGCGGTCCAGGACGTACTTCAAGCGGGCCTTGCGCCGGTCGGTCCGGTCGCCGTTCGCGATGAAGACGCGGACGACCGCCGCGGCGGCCGGCACGCACTCCTCGGGCTCGAGCAGGACGCCGACGTCGCGCGCGAAGTCCTGGTGGCCGGTGATCCCTCCGAGTGCCATGCGGAAATAGACGCCCGCGGGGACCGGCTTGCCCTCCCCGACCCGCACGGCGGCGAAGCCGATGTCGTTCGTCTCCTCCAGTACGGCGACCCTCCCGCCGCCGTCGAATCCGATGTTGAACTTGCGGGGCAGGCCGTACATCTCGCGGTGGTTGAGGATGTAATGGTGCAATTCGCGGGCGAGCGGGCGGGTGTCGATCAACTCGTCGGGGTCGATCCCCGCGGTGGGACTCGCGGTGATGTTCCGGATGTTGTCCGCCCCCGCGCCCCGAGGCACGATACCGAGGTCATGAAGTGACGTGAGGACGTGTAACGCGTCGGCCGCTCGGATCTCCCGGATCTGCAGGTTCGCTCGCGTCGTCCCATGGGTGTAGCCGCCGCCATATTGCCCGGCGATGTCGGCGACGCCGCGGAACTGGTGGCTCGTCACGATCCCGGCGGGGAACCGGAGCCGGCACATGTACGAGTCCTGCGCGGGGGCGACGTAAAAGAGCCCGAAGTACTTCGTCAACAAAACATCGACGCCCTTGGGGTACTGTCCATTCGCGGCGCGCGCGGCGAGTTCGTCCCAGCGGTCGAGCGGAAACTTCTGCCGCTTCGCCTCCTCCTCGGGGCAGAGTTTCTTCCCCTCCGCGAGGAGCCGGCTCTGGGCCTCGTAGTGAAGGGATTCCGGCCCCAGGGGGCTTGACGGCCCTGGCCCTGGGGTCGCGGCGGGCGACGGCAAGACCCCGTTGCGGGCGAGGGTCCGGCCAAATGTGGGAAGGCCAGAGGCGCTCCGGGCGAGGTCCGCCCCCGCGACGAACCCCTGAAGGTAGTGTCGTTGTTCCTCGGTGAACCCGTCGTCGCTCATCAAAGCACCCTCGGGACACTCATGGGCAGGCCCTTTCGACTCCTGAACTGTGGGGCATCGCCAAAACACCCGACGTGGGCCTGACCCGGCCCCACCGAGCCGGTAGCGCCCCCTTCGGTCGTCTTCGGGCGCAATGAGTGAGGATCGATCGTTTAACTAATTGCAAGCGAGGTGCCCTTCGGAGAGAAAAGCTCCCCATCGGACCGGAGATTTGTCATAAACCGGCATTCTCAATAAAGAAAGCGGATCGTGCGCACGCGTGGCGGCGGGGTCGGCCGCCGACGGATTGCCTAATTCCTGGTCCTCGCGGTCGAATAAGCGGGCAGCAGGGAGCGACCGATGAGCCCGTGTCAGGGGGCTAAGCGTGGCTGCGCCAAGGACTTGGGGTGTGGAAATTGGTGCGGCACGGGACTCGCAACGTAACTTCGGGGTTTCCCGGCCGTGCAGACCCCCGAGCACTCGTGCGCGGTGGTCGCGAAATCCGTTGCACGGACTGCATCCCTCGCTTCGACACGATCGCGTCGGAGTCAGTGGCCGGCGCGAAAGGCCGACGCGTTTCTCGGTATAGCGAAGGGTCGGGAATCATGGCGGTCGAGTCGCATCAGGACGGGCGCACCACGCAGGGCGAGGCGATCTGCCCGTATTGCGGCGTCGGCTGCCGCCTCTGGATGGAAGCCGCGTACGGCGGACTGATCCGCATCAAAGGTGTGGCCGACGCGCCGGCGAACCTGGGCGGCATTTGCGCCAAGGGGGCGACGCTCGGCCAGGTCATCCAGACCCCCGACCGCCTGATGATGCCGCAATTCCGCACTCACCGGGAAAAGGAGCGACGCCCGGTTGGCTGGGCCGAGGCGCTCCAGTGGGTGTCCGGCCGGTTCCGCGAGATCATCAGCAAACACGGCCCGCACGCAGTCGCGTTTTACGGGAGCGGACAGCTCGACAGCGAGGCTGGCTACCTCGCGGTCAAGCTGTTCAAGGGGTCGATCGGGACCAACAACACGGACTCCAACAGCCGGCTCTGCATGGCGGCGGCCGTGGCGGGTTATCGTACGAGCCTGGGGGCCGACGGTCCTCCGACATGTTACGCCGACATCGACCTGAGCGATTGCATGGTCGTCTGGGGGAGCAACATGGCCGAGGCGTTCCCGGTTACGTTCGACCGCGTCCGGGCCCGCCTCAAGGCCAACCCCGAGGTGGATCTGATCGTCGTCGACCCCAGGCGCACCAACACCGCGGAGGTCGCCAAGCTCCACGTCCCCGTCGCCCCCGGCGGCGACATCCCCCTGATGAACGCCGTCGGCCGGCTCCTGATCGAACGAGACGCCGTCGACCGCAGGTTCGTCGAGGACCACACCGAGGGGTTCGAAGCTTACCGCGACTCCCTCCTGCAGGCCGACTGGCGGGAGATGGTCGAGGCGTCGGGCGTCTCGGAGGCACTGGTCCGGACGCTGGCCAAACGGATCGCCGGAGCTCGCCGCTGGCTGACCTTCTACTGCCAGGGGCTGAACCAGAGCACCGTCGGCATGTGGAAGAACAACAGCGTCATCAACCTCCACCTCCTGACTGGACAGATCGGCAAGCCCGGCGCGGGCCCGTTCAGCCTGACCGGCCAGCCGAACGCGATGGGCGGCCGCGAAGTCGGACTGCTCGCGCAAGCCTTGCCGGGCTATCGATTCACCGAGGACCCCGGACACCGGGCCGAGGTGGAAGAGTACTGGGGCCGGGCCGAGGGGACGATCTCGGCCCGCCCGGGTCTGACGGCGGTGGAGATGTTCCGGGCGCTGGAATCCGGGCGACTGAAGGCCGTCTGGATCGCCGCGACCAACCCCGCCGTCAGCTTGCCCGACTTGCACCACATCCGACGGGCCCTGGCCAAGGCCGAGCTCGTGGTGGTCCAGGACCCGTACCACCCGACCGAGACGTCGCTGCTTGCGGACGTGTTGTTGCCGACCTCGCAGTGGGCCGAGAAGACGTTCACCAGCACCAACAGCGAGCGGCTCGTTTCGTACAGCGAACAGGTGATCAACCCGCCCGGCCTGGCCTGGCCCGACTGGCAGATCATCGCCCGGTTCGGCGAGGCGATGGGCTACCCTGGGTTCGACTTCCACGATTCGAGCCAGGTCTGGGACGAGTTCATCGAGCTGACCGCGGGCCGGCCCTGCGACATGTCGGGAATGGCCTCCGCGCGGCTCCGGGCCAGCCGACACCTGCGATGGCCCTGTCCGAACGCCGACCACCCTGGGACGGAGCGGCTTTACCTCGACCGGAAGTTTCCGACCCCGAACGGCCGGGCCCGATTCCACCCCAGACCGCACCAGCCGCCGAGGGAGACCACCGACCACGAGTTCCCGCTCGTCCTGACGACCGGACGCATCTACACCCACTGGCACACGATGACCCGTACCGGCAAATCGCCGAAGCTCGTCCAGCGCGAGCCGTCGGCCTACGTCGAGGTCCACCCCGATGACGCGGCGTCGGTCGGCCTCGCCGCGGGTCAACTGGCCGAGCTGACCAGCCGCCGGGGGACGCTCCGCCTCCCGGTCCGATTCAACCCGGGCCTGTCGCGCGGTCTGGTGTTCGTGCCGTTCCACTGGGGCGACCAGTACGGCGAGCAGACAGCGGCGAACTACCTGACGATCTCGGCCATCGGCTGGATCGCCAAGCAGCCCGAATTCAAGTTCTGCGCGGTCCGGCTCGCTCCGGCGCCCGACGCGCCCCAGCCGGAGCCCGTGTTCGCTCGGACTGTCCGAAGCGAACGGCCGCTGAAGCCAGTGGTGGTCAAGACCGAGCAGATGACGCCCAGGTCGGTCGAGACAGTCTGCGCTGAACCGGACGGCGCGACTGCCGCTGTTCCGGGCGCGCATGGCCGGTCAGCTCATGCTCGCGGGCACGGGCCGGGGCCCGTCGGTCGGGGCGAACCCGGCGCGGGCGTCGCGGTTCAATCTGGTGACGACCACGTGTAACCAGGCCAGGCTCCAGAGCGTCAGGGCGAGCAGGGAGAGGAAGGCCGCCTGCGGGACGCCCGTCGCGCGGCCGAGCGCGCCGAAGACCGGCGGCAGCACAAACCCGCCCAGCGCCCCGAGCATCCCCACGAGCCCCCCAACGGCGCCGACGTCTCTGGGAAAATAGTTCGGGACGTACTTGAACACCGCCGCCTTGCCGATCCCCATCCCGCAACCGACCACGAACATCAGGGCCGCGAACTCCCCTGGCCCGAGGCGGTAGGGAACCCCGAAATAGGTACGATAGGGGACCGAGAGCGCCAAGAGCCCGAACGCTACCACAAGGAACACGCCGTAGGTGACGACCCGCGGGCCGTAGCGGTCCGAAAGCCAGCCGCCGAGCGGCCTCAAGAGGCTCGCCGGGAAAATGAAGGTGGCCGTCAGTAATGCGGCTGTCCGGAGCGAAACGTGGAACGTCTCTTTGTAAAAAGTCGGCAGCCAGCCCGAGAGCGCGACATAGGCCCCGAACACGACGACGTAATAGAGGCTGAACCGCCAGACGCGCGCGTGCCGTAACGGCGACAACAACTCGCCGAGGGAGCGGCCGCGGCCGGGCATCGGGTCGGGTGTCGGCGACAAGGCGAAGATGACGACGGCGGTCACCACGAGCAGTGACGCGTAGACCGCCGGTACGGCACGCCAGCCGCCCGGGATCGCACCCCCGAACAGACCTGCGGCGGGCACGACCGCGAGGGCCGCCGGGAAGAGCCCGACCAGAAGCTTGGTCCCCGACGCCCCGACGTTTCCCGCGCCGAAGACCCCGAGGGCGAGTCCCGTCTCCGAGGGTGGGAACCACGCCGCATTCCACGCGACACCCGCCGTGAACGCGTTCCCGGCCAGGCCGAAAAGCAGCGTACACGCCAAGAATTGTGGGTAAGTCGTCGCCAGGCCGAACAGGTAGGTCGGCACGGCGGTCAGCAGCAGCAACGCGATCATCACATTGCGGCCGCCGTAGCGGTCGGCCCAGACCCCGAAGTTGAGCCTCAGCAAGGCCCCCGATAGGATCGCCGTCGCGATCAGCCACTCCACCTGCGCGGCGCTAAGCCCTAGCGATTCCTTGATCTTCGGGGCGAGCACCCCGAGCATCAGCCAGACGTTGAACAGAAGCGTGAATGCGACCGTGGACAGCGTCATCACCATCCACCTCGCCGTGGGCTGCGCCGGGGCGGATATCGAGTTCATAGAAAATCTCTCCTGGAGGCAGCAGGTCGAAAAGGCGCGAACCGGAGAGTAAGTCCGCGGCCCTGACCGAAGTCGGAAGAGGCTTACGGTGATTTGCGAGAAGCAAGGCACATGCCACCGCCGCGCGAACCGCGATTCGAGGGACGGCTCGTCCCACAGGCCGGTGCGCGACGTGAGAAGCATGAGGTTTACACCCTGGCCGTTTGCGTCCCGTCGGGTCGCGAACGCGATCCGTCTGCGGGTCTTCAAGGCGAGAACGCCTGTTCTCAAGGCAGAGCCGAAGGCCAGGTCGAGCCCGCGGAGGTTCGCAAACCGGCAGAACGATTGACACTCCTCGCTGATCTCCACCGTCAGGCGGTTCGGTTTCTTTCTCAAATGGGGCGCCGGTCGTCCCGAATACTAACTCGACGCGCCAGCGAGGGTTCTGCTGCATCGACACAAACAAACAGAAACCCATGGCTTACGGAACCCTCGCTGGCGCGTCGGGTTAGTATGACCGATCATCTCGAGTTCGGTGGAGATCCTCGAGAAGTCTCGAACGATTCGGGCCTGGCTCGCCAACGCGGCGGCCAGCAAGACCTTCGGTCAGTCAGGCGGTGGGGTCGGATGACCCTTCCGCCCAGTATGCCGCCATGAGCGCGCATCCCGAGTTGGTAGCCGTTGCAACCGATGATAGAATCGAATTCAGTGCTTTAGCGATTCTCTCCAGGAGGCCCCATGTTGGACATCAGCCGCGACATCCATTCGCTGACCGATTTCAAAAAGAACACATCAGAATTCATTAATCAGTTGAAGCAGACTGGCGAGCCACTCGTCCTCACCATCAACGGCAAGGCCAAGCTGGTTGTCCAGGACGCCGCCGCCTACCAGAAGCTTCGCCAGGTCGCCGAGGAAGCCAGGGTGCTCGAAGGCATCCGCCAAGGCATGGAAGACATGAACGCCGGCCGTACCGTCAGCCTCGATGAATTCAAGGAGCACGTCCGCACCAAGCACGGAATCCAGGCGTGACCTATGGTCTTCGCGTCAGCGCACAGGCCATGGCCGACGCCGACGAGGCTTATGCCTGGATCGCTGAGCATCTCTCGCCCGCCCAGGCCGAACGCAGGTATCAGGGTCTCTTCAAGCAGATGGAGACGCTGACCCGCCAGCCTTCAGGCTGTCCGCGGACGGCCGAGAGCGAGAAATTTCCCGAGAACTCCGCGAGCTGCTCTACGATAAGCGAAAAGGCAAATACCGCATCATATTTACCATCCGCAATAAGGATGTCGTCGTGCTCTACGTCCATCACGGTGCCCGCAAGGAACTGGAGCCGTAACGACGGCCACCCTCTCGGATCCGTCAGCGGCCAATGAAGCCATCATACCCCCTCGCCGCCATCCCAGGGGTGGTATAGCTCCTCGACCTCGCGGTGGAGTGGCTGCGGGGTGACCATGTCTGATAGCTTCTCGGGGTCTGACCCCATTGGCCCCGAGAAACTAGACCCCAAGGAATTAGGAACTCGCCCACGGCCTGAGCGGAGAAAATTCTAGTAGAGTCGAGGTGTGGCGCGGTGGTTTAGGTCGATGTTTGTATTCCCTGTTGGCCCGCGCTTTCGTTTGCGGGTGTCACATCATCTCGACCATGCTCCGTTTCCACACCCCGCTCATCAAACCGGGCGGGCGGATTTCCCGCACCCGGCTTTCGGACAAGGCTTGTGAAATGGCGATTCACACACGTTCGCCCACGAACCGTTGCCGCGACGTTCGTTGAAGTTGGTACAGTCCCAGCTTTTGGTGCAGGTACTGGTCAGAGAATCGCTTGATTCCCTGACCCTGTACCTTGAACTTCGCACACAACCACTGACGCACCCGATAGCGAGTGTGGCTGTCGATGTTCCGGTAGGCCTTGCTGATCGTCCCGATGCGGAAGTAGTTGGACCAACCGCGAAGTTGGCGGTTGATTCGTCCAATCAGCTCCTCGACGTCTCGCCAGGCTTTCCGTCTCTCCGTCAGCTCCATGATCGCTCCGCATAACCGGTCGATCTTCTTCTGCGCAGGACGTGGTCCCAGATAGGACTCGCCCGTGCGACAGTCGTAGTTGCGACCGAGGGTGTATCCCAGGAAGTCAAACGTGTCTTCCGGCAGGCGACATAAGCGCGTCTTCTGCTCGTTCACCGTCAACTTCAGCTTGGACATCATCGTCCGCATCGCGTTCATGGCCTCTTCGGCCGTCCCGCGGCAACAGATGACGAAGTCGTCCGCATAGTTGACAATCCGCGCCTCAAGATGCTTCTCATGTCCTCCCGTCTTCCATCCCTTGACAAAGCGTCGCATGTACACATTTGCGAGCAACGGTGAGATCGGAGCCCCTTGCGGGCTGCCAATCCCCAGATCCTTGTTCCGGGTCGTTCGATGGCGGTTCCCTTTGCCGTCGGTCTCTTCCGCCGGTGTTTCCAGCCACATCTTGATCAGCCGCAATACGCGACCGTCGCTGACGCGCCGTGACACCGACTTCATTAACTCGGCGTGGGGTATGCTGTCGAAATATCCAGAGAGGTCCGCGTCGACCACCTCGGTGTGCCCCGACCTGATCAGCCGCTCGACGAGGCGAACGGCGTCCAGGGCGCTGCGCCCCGGGCGGTAGGCGTGTTGCTCCGGCTCCAGGTCGGCCTCGAAGATCGGCTCCAAGACCAGCATGACAGCCGTCTGCACCACACGATCCTTGATGCAAGGAATGCCCAGCGGCCTTTGCTTGCCATCCGCTTTCGGGATGTACACGCGTCGGACCGGTCTGGGTTGATACGTTCCATTTCGGAGTTCTTCCGCCAGTTCGTCCAGCCACTGGTCACGTCCCGACTTCTCGATGTCGTCGAAACACTGGCCGTCGACCCCCGGCACGCCGCCATTGCTCAGGCAGCGGACGTAGGCGAACGCCAGGACGTCTCGTCGGTACACCTTGTCGTACAGAGCGTAAAACCGGTAGTCGGGCGAGTTCTTCGCTTTGGTGTGCAACGCCGTCTGCAACTTCCCAACCTTGAGTGGAGGTGTTAGACTCATGCCAATCTCCCGGCTGTCTGTTACTTCGTGCGTTGGCCTTGAACCGAGGCCCCTTCCCTCCACCGGAGTTACCCGGCATCGACGGTACTACGGACCTCTCCGTTACCCGCGGCGGCCCAGCCTGTCCCTCGCGGGCGTCTGGTTGAGGGGGAGCGCCCCTTCACCGCTCGGGTTTCCCGTGTTGCGTTGGATCTCCATGTACCGACATGCCGTCGTCCTTACCCCGGTGGCCCGCTGGGTTCTGATCGCTCGTGGGACGGTCTATTCCAACCGTTTCCATTCATCCCCAGCGGCAGCGGCCTTCCCCATCCGATTGCAAGGTCGGCGTCCCCATTGGTCGTTTCGAGGCCTGCTCGACGTTCAAT
>JAFAHT010000008.1 GCA_019237095.1 Planctomycetaceae bacterium | reverse complement strand
GACATGGCAACTCTGACAAAGCTGGCCGGTGTCGGCCGCAAGACGGCCAACGTGGTGTTGGGGACCGCGTTCGGGATCGCCACGGGTGTCGTGGTTGACACCCACGTCAAGCGGCTGGCATGGCGGTTGGGGCTCACCACCCACAAGCTGCCCGCGCAAATCGAGCGCGACTTGATGGCCGCCGTCCCGCGCTCCGAATGGGTGGACCTGAGCCACCGCCTGATCCATCACGGCCGCCAGATCTGCTTCGCCCGCAAGCCCCTGTGCAGCCGGTGCGCCCTTGAGAAGATCTGTCCCAAGATCGGTGTCTTCGCTTCTACCTGAAATCGGTGACCGGCTCCTGGCCGCGCCTGATTCGGCCTGTGTCCGCTCGGCGCCGGCTTGTGCTTGCACGGAACGAATCAGACTCCCATTCCGGAACCGGTTGGGTTATGCTGATGGCCACCCCTCTCCGGTGCCGAAACCCTTGCCATCCTGGGGTGAGACGATCACGAACATGCATATACTCGATATCTTCCACGCACACCCGACCACCTTCAGCTTCGAGTTCTTCCCGCCCAAGACGGACAGGGCTTCCGCAGAACTGTTCGAGTCGATCGTCCAGTTGCAAGCTCTGAGGCCCTCGTTCGTCTCGGTGACTTATGGAGCGGGTGGCTCGACCCGGGAGCGGACCCATGACCTGGTCGTGCGGATTCAGCGCGAGACCGACCTGACCGCGGTTTCCCACTTGACCTGCGTTTGCCACTCCCGGGAAGAGCTGGGGGCGATCCTCGATCGTTATGCGTCCTCGGGAATTGAGAACATCCTCGCACTCGGGGGAGACCCACCTCAAAACATGGCGAACTTTGATCGTTCCCGCGATGCATTCCAGTTCGCGGAGCAACTTGTACGGTACGTCCGCTCGCTGACGAGTGTTCCCGCCCCGCGCGGGTTCGGGATCGGCGTGGCCGGGTTTCCCGAGGGGCATCCCGGCACTCCAAACCGTCTGCTGGAGATGGATCATCTGAAGCGCAAGGTTGACGCCGGCGCCGACTACATTTGTACCCAGCTCTTTTTCAGCAACCCGGATTTTTACGATTTTCGTGAGCGGTGTGAGCTTGCGGGCATCAAGGTGCCAATCCTTGCCGGCATCATGCCGATCACCTCGAGAGAGAACATGGTGCGGATGGCCGCGCTGGCGCTCGGAGCCCGAATCCCGGGTCGGCTCCAGCGGGCCATCCAGCGCTGTGGCGAAGACCCCCCGGCTGTTGCCAGGGTGGGAGTTCATTGGGCCACCGAGCAATGCCGCGACCTGCTGGACAACCAGGTTCGGGGAATCCATTTCTACACTCTCAATCGCTCCGACGCGACGCGTCAGATCTATCAGAACCTCGGAGTCAAGGACTCGCGGGCACTCGAAGCCCGACGGCGATCCTGAGTCTGCCGTGCCCATGACCACCGCCGAGCTGACGCAGCATCTCAAGGCCGAGGCCCTCCGTCTCGGTTTCGACCGCGTGGGCATTGCGCCTGCGGTGTCGCCCCCTGGCCACGCGCATCTTGTCAACTGGCTCGAGGCCGGTCACGGTGCGGGAATGACCTACATGCACAGACACGTGGAGATCCGGCGACATCCCGATGCCTTGCTCGAGGGAGTACGCTCGGTCGTGATGGTCAGCCTCGTCTATGGAGAGCACGTCCCCGAGTCATCCAGCCCGGTCCATGGAAAGATCGCACGGTACGCCCGCGGGCTCGATTATCATCGAATCCTTTGGGACAAGCTCGAGGAGCTGCTGGCCTGGCTGCGCCAGCAATGCCCTGGAATCAACGGCCGGGCCCTCGCCGATACAGCGCCCTTGATGGAACGCGACTTCGCCCGACTGGCAGGCATGGGCTGGATCGGCAAGAACACGATGCTAATCAACCGGGCGCTGGGAAGCTTCACCGTCCTGGGAGCGATCCTGGTCGATCGTGACCTGGTTGCCGACGACCCTCATTTCGCCGATCACTGCGGGACCTGCACCCGCTGTCTGGACGCCTGCCCCACGGACGCCTTCGTCTCTGCCTATCAGCTCGACGCGCGCCGGTGCATCAGCTACTGGACGATCGAGCACAAAGGACCGATCGCGGAGGAGTTCGCCGGCGAGCTTCACGGCTGGGTGTTCGGCTGCGATGTTTGCCAGGATGTCTGTCCCTGGAATCGCAAGGCGCCGGCGGGACGGCTGGTGGAACTGCAGGGACGGCTGGAATGGTCGGATCCCGACCTCATCGAATGGCTGGACCGCGACGAAAATGCGTGGCGAACCGCGCTGCGAGGGACTGCGCTGGTGCGGACCAAGAGGGTCGGTCTCGTGCGCAATGCGGCGCTGGTGCTGGGACAGCGGCATGTCGCGGCGGCCGTGCCGGCGCTGGCTCGAAGACTCGCTGACGCCGGTGAAGACCCGGTAGTGCAGGCCGCGGCGGCCTGGGCGCTGGGCCGGATCGGCACCGGAACGGCGATCGATGCCTTGCGGCAGACCTGCAAGTCGACCGATGCGACGGTGCGCGACGCCGTCGCCGCGGCGCTGGCGGACACGACGCTGGAGAGCGAAACCGGGCAGCCTGGCTGAGCCGCTTGCGCCCACCAGGCCTGCCCAAGGTTTCGAGTGGCTTCGCGGACGCCATGGCGTCCACTTGCTCAGCTTGTCGATGTCGAGGTTGACGCCGTCGTTGCCGTGGGCGTCGTCGTGCTGGTCAACTGCGCGGGCGTGTTGATGACCTTCGGCGGATTGGCAGAGTAAGTCACCGGCGCGATCTGGCCGGAAATCGACTGGCCGAACGCGTCCTGGGTAGTGACAGCGAAAGTATTGGATCCTTTAACGAGGGGAACCATGATGCTGTAGTTACCGGAGGCGTCAGCCGTGGTGGTCGCGCTGGGCGAGTTGTTGTTGATCTCGGTAAATGTCACCGTCGCGCCGGGCGTGACCGAGCCGGTGAAGTTCACGGTTTTGAGATTGGTGATCCGGTCGTTGAGGGGATCGTCTGCCGGGTTGAGATAGACGCTGATGATTGGGCTGATCTTGGTGCTTGCGCCCAGGTTCATGGAGGCAAACGCCAGGTCGGCGGGGGAGATCATGCCGTCACGGAGGACATCGGCGTCGAAGTTGTAATTCGACGAGCTTGCCGTGACACCCAGATCTGACTTGATGGTCTGGAGATCGGCCTGGGTGACCGTGCCGGTACCGGCGGCGTCGCCGGGGAGATAGAATCCGAGAAGGTAATCTCCGGTCGTGTTGTTGGCAGCCCGAACCTGCACCGTGTAGTCAGCCGGGGCTTGACCGGCCTTGGGCACCGGAAGACTGATCAGGACGGCCGAGCTAATCGGATCGGTCAGCTTCTTGGCCTTGATGATCTGCCTGGTATAAGCGGAGTGAATCAGTCCCCCGATGACCTGGCCATGGGCGTTCTTGACGGACACGATCTCAGGCTGAACCGACGTGCTGGGATCGGCGGCGACATCGATGCCCAGAAGAATCTTGCCATTCCGGGCAGGAGTGAAGTCGTTGGGGTTGATCTCGAACTGCACCGACGAGACCTGCTTTGCCGTGGCAACCGTCCCGGACATGATCGCGAACGTGCTGCCCTCGCCTGCGCTCAAGAGCTGACGATCTTCCAGCAGCTCGCGCGAAAGGTTCCGACCGCGTTTCCTGTGCGGCTGCTTGTGTGACGGATTCATTGGCCCTCCTTGGCCTTCGGCCGAGAGTGAAGTGACGCGTCGGCCAATCCCCACGCGATTCATCGAACAGAAATGAGTTCTCGGACGGCGCGGCCGATGCCGGGATCTGCTGAATTGTTGCCGCAATGAGTCCTAATCTTCACTCATTTGACGGTCTGGCACCGGCCGAGCGCGCGCTCTTTTTCTTAATCGGCCTTCCGTGGTCTCCCGGGCCAGTTCTTTCCTCCCGAGAGGAGCACTCAATTCGATCTGATTAGTTCCCGCCTTTCCTTCCAATAGGCGACATGCGGCGTCAGTCCGGGCCCCGCCGGCATCAACGCGGCCGTCGACTCGCACCTACGTGCCCGGAGCCGCCAGGCAACCGCCACGTAGAGAACGACGGCGCCCCACAGGAACATGCCGTAGCCCTGCGCGATCTCGTGTCCTCTCCCGTCCGCGAACAGACCGCCAAGCTCCGTTGAGGTGGTCGCCATGAACAGGAACGACAGCAAGAGCATGCCACCGATCACCAGCCGAGGCCGCGACTTTGTCCCGGGGAAATAGAGCTCCCAAACAAGAAATGTGTACGGCAGCAGCAGCGTGACGAAATGGTGTTTCCAGCTCCGTTCTGAGACGAAGAGCATCGTCAAGACGACCAAGGCGATCTCGCCCAGGTACCGCGGATCGCGGCGATCCTGGGCCCGGGTCCGGCAGAAAAAGGCCAGCAGGCCCACCAACACGAGCGTGATGCATTTGACCAGATAGCTGACCACCTGCGGCGGCCAGGACACGACGTTCACGTCCAGGTGGAGATCGTAGCGATTCGTTCCCGGCGGAATCTCCGTGAGCAAACGGGTGAGTACACCCACCATCGACTGGTTGACCTCCTGGGGACTGGTGTTACCCTCGACCAGGAAGGGCGTCAACATCCGGTGCCACCACATACTCAGGCAATCGAAGTTGAACCGGGTCCCGACAATCAGGCTGGGTACGACGAGCAGAAAGAGCACCAGGCCCAGGAGCGCCGATCCCACCGTCCGCCATGATCGTTTGTAAACGAAATACGGAATAAAAAGCGCAGGCGTCACCTTGTACGAGATGGCCAACCCCAGCAACAACCCCGCCAGGACATCATGACCCTGCCGCCACGCCTGAAACATTGCCACGATCAGAAAGAGGATCAACAGGTTGATATTGCCGTGATGAAGATCACCCAGGATGGGTCGCAGGCTCAGGAGCAAGATCGCGCTCAGGAAAAACGGGGGGAAAGGGCCGTCCCTGATCTTCACGACGTTCAAACACATGGTCAGCGCGATGGTCGTGAGCGCAACCTTGATGGCAAACCAGGTCATGGCCCCGGCAACCGGGGGAAGCGCCATGAGCGGGCCGAGGGTGATCGGCAAGATCGGAGGATTGGGAAACAACATCTTGTCATAGATATTGGTTCCCTCCCAGAACTTGAGCACCTGGGGCCTCCAGCGCACGAAGGCGCTGCGGTGGTCGGCGGCCTTCGGGTAGTAGAAGGACGCCGCGATCACGACGATCACGGCCCACAGACACCAGAAGACATGGTGCGAGAACCGACCGAGAGCGCGACATCGCGGTGCGGAGTCGATCTCTAGCACGGCATACTCCCTCCCTGGAGAAAGCCACGCAGGACGTGAATTCATCCGTGCGCCGCCGCGATCTCACCTCGAGTGCCCGATGCACCGCCCGACCACCATGCAAATCAGAAAGGGGCGACCATTTCCAGATCCACCTCACGGGTGCCTGGAGGCGGTCGCAAGCCGATGAATGGAACGGGATCCCCTTCCTCGAATCGCGGATCGAGCGGGATGGGCGGTCGGGCTCGCAGACTCGGGACGGAGTGATACCGCAAGACAATCGATCCGTCAACCCCGGGGGACATCGCGCGCACGTGCAACCGCCCCGGCTCGGCCGCCACGTGGGCCGCTCCCACGATCGTATCGCCCGCGAAGCCGTGAACCGCGCCAATCAGGACCGCGCCGTCGTCGTCGAGGATCGTGATCAGATCGGGGTTGGATCGGCAGAACCGCCGGGCACGCGGGCTCCAGCAGAGAATCGCGCTGACCCGGTAGAGCCGAGCATACTTCACGAAGTGCTCGCGATCCCAATCGGACTTCCCGAATAACGTCCCTTCGCCGAACTGGGTAAAATTGGTTGTCAGGGCAGCATGGAGATAGGGACCTCCGATCAGCTCCACTCCTGTATGCTCGGGAAGCAGTCCACTGAATCGACCGCGTTGAAACGGGTCCGGAATTCCCGAGAGGCCTTTCCCTCCCTCTTCGTAGAGCAATCGCTCACCCTGCTTCACGTGCGCCTTCACCCGGTCGATGACCCAGAGCAACCGCGACGAGGGCCGGCTCGACAAAAACGGTTCTCCGGCCCAGAGACGCTCCCGTAGAGACGCGAAGAGTGCAGGACCCAGCATCCGCAAACCGATCACGAGTGCAGCCGCCATCGCCCAGCGATCGAGCCGGCTGGCGCCTTCGCCGCCTCCGCGAAGCCTGAGAAAGAATGCGTCCAGCCCCGCTCCACCCGCAATCGCGAGTGCCGTATAGCAAGCGTAGGTGTGCCGGCCCGGCTGCAGAAAATCAAGGACCTGGAAACCACCGGCCAAGTATCCCCAGAAAAGCCCACTTACGCAGAACCCAGCAAGGGCCATACCCCGGATGCGGCTCTGCCGCACCAGGAGCACCAGGCCCGGCAACCCGAGTGCGAGCAGGATGGACTGAACCTCGGCCTCCACCGTGACGATCTGTAGCAAGCGGCGAAAGACTCCTTCCGAGGAATGGGCAAACGCAAAGTCGCTGGCTCCCTTGGTGGATGACAACCACAGACCCGGGAGCCACCAGAAGGCATTACTCGCCAGCACGAAGAGTGGAACCAGCCAGACACCGATATGCCGCGAGGCGGAAAAGCGCCGGGGGATGACCCGATCCCCTCCGGTGGGTTCTTCTGCCCGACCCGCGTCCAGATCTCGCCCCCCGGGGCTCCCGGCGCCAATCGCGATCAAGGCCGCCAGATAGGCGAGAGCCGCCGCGGGTGCCACGACCATCGCGGCGGTCAGGTGAACCATCACGGTGAGGCTCATCAGGCTGGTGACCATCAGCCATCTGAGGATTCCACCCTGGATCAAGTAGCCGCCGAAAAGACCCGTGGCAAGCAGTCCCAGAGGGATGGCCAGCAGGTAGGGCAGCATGCCAAAAGCCGCGTAGTTGATCGGGAAATCGGTCCATATGTACAGAAGAAACAGCAAGACCGCCAGCGCCGCTCCTCGTGCTCGAAGCCGCCAGGCTGCGGCCGCGAGAGCCACCAGCCATGGCAATGCGATGGCCGAGACCAGGACATAGAGCTTGTAAGCCAGTTCCGGACGATCACCGCCAAAGGCCCAGACGACCAGTTCCGGGAGCGTCGATGATGCGGGAAAGACCACGCTCTTGGCATACCCCGCCATGAACGCGGGATCGTAGCCGGCGGTCGTGGCCGATTGATGGAGAAATGCTCGCGTGACAAGAGCGCTATGATAATACAGGGGATGATCGTCGCGCCAAAGCGGCCAACCATTGGTCAGTCCCTCGAGCCCTCCCATTCCCCTCCAGATCGCCAACCCGTGGGCAATTCCCAGAACTGTGAGCAAGAGGATTGCCAGCAGAGGCCATCGCGGTCTGCCGCTCGATCGCATTGGCGTCCGCGTCCGTGCCGGTCGCCCCACGGACGCAGTGACGGTCCTGCCAACCTCTGTACCCGTTTCTTCGTCGGCAAAGGGAATCGGGTCGAGATCGACCATGGGCCTTCCCGCCAGTCGGCTGTCCCACCTCTTCCCGGTTGGAAATCTCGGTCGGAGTCTACGGCAAGTGCGGCCCGCAGGATTCGAACCTGCAACCAAGGGATTCAAGGGCCCTCGCGTTTCCACGAGGCTTGGACTATCTCATCCTCCGCAGGTCGGGTCTTGGCCCGGCTCGAAGTCGCTATCGACTCCAACCGAGCTTGAACACGAATGCGGAGGCCGGGCGCTCGTCGGCAGGGATTATTGTTGGGGCTCACCCCGCTAGTCTCTGAACCTTCCTGGCCACCATTGTTTCAATCGTTTCAATCCGCTCCCGGTGATGAAGCCGGGAGGAACCCACTATTGCCCGACCAGGCTTGGCTGCGGATTGCCTTGCCCCGCAGCCGCTTCATCGCCCTCGTCCGGAAGTTTGCCGCGGCAATCTATCAGCACGATCACGATCAGCAGCCGAGAGTTTAGGTTTCCCGCAATTCACCCGGTTCGCATCTGAAGGTTGCCCTTCAGTGCCACCTTTGATCCTGATGAGTCCCCTGCTCTGCCGTTGAGCTAGGGCCGCATCCTGAACTGCAGGTTTATCTTCGTCGTTCGCTTCCGCAAAGACAAGAGCCAGTCTCAGACTCCGCTGGGAACGAACTGTGTCGGATCATCGACGAGTTCTTCCTGACTCTCGACACCGTTCGGTGAGCGGGCCAGGACAGCGCGGGTCGTCTTGGAGATTTTCGGCAGCTTGATGTTGCCTGCGAGACCCAACAGCGACAATAGCTTGATGGTCAGGTAGGTGGGGTCAACCTCCCACCAGTCCAGGCCATGACGGGCGGAGGTCTGGAAAGCGTGGTGGTTGTTGTGCCAGCCCTCGCCGTAAGTCAAGAGGGCGACCCACCAGAGATTTGTGGACTTGTCGCGGGTGGGGTGCGAACGGTAACCCCAGATGTGACTGGCGGAATTCACCAGCCAGGTTGTGTGCAGCACGAAGATGGTGCGGAAGAAACCGCCCCACACCAACCAGCTCATCCCGCCCAAGTAGTAGAGCAGGCCCAAGAGCGCGATCGGAAAGATGATGTGATATCTGTCGATCCAGCGGTGAACCGGGTCCTTGTAGAGATCGGGCGCCCACTTCTTGTAGTACTCGGTCGTATGCTTCGACGAGTCATCGATCAACATCCACCAGACCATGTGTGCCCAGAAAAAACCCTGAGCGGGGGTGTGAGTGTCGTTCTCGTCGTCCGAGTGAGCATGGTGCCGGCGGTGGTCGGCGACCCAGCCGATCTCGCCCCCTTCCGAAGCCGTTGTGCCCAGCACGGTCAAGGGATACTCCAACCACTTCGGCCACAAGGTGAAGCTGCGGTGCGTCAAGAGGCGGTGATACGTCATGCAAATGCCAATGCCGCCGGTCAGCCAGTGCAAGAACAAGCATATGGCCACGCCTGACCAGGAAAAGTAGGCGGGCAGGAACGCAAGCAAGGCCCCGACATGCATGGCTCCAATCCAGATTACCGAGGGCCATGCTAGATGAAATGAGGCCGGTCGAGCGGTCACGGTCGTCGTCATGATCAACCTTTTCTCAAACCAAAGGACTGTTTGTAAGGGAGAGAGCCGTGATGTCGGCTCAGGACGAAACAAGCACCCGCATCGTGCCAAATTAAGCGTACACGGCATCGAGTACTTTTCGGTTCGGCGGGACTAACATTCTGGAGCCAGGTCAGAGCGTATGCGGGAACCCGGTTGGTTTTCGCGCCACGTTCTTGTCCATTAGATAGGACAGCGACTTCGCCGCCGATCGCTTCAGGAATGGATTTCCGACCTAAGGCCAGGTTGGCACTTCGCTTCCGGTGCACCGCGCCGGTTTTGCGACATCTGCTCGCAGGCGGGTGTCTTGTCAGAACGAGTTGACAAGTTGTGATTCGCGTGTGGACATATCGTTGGCCAGCCTTGATACGTGATAGTGCATGGCGAGATGGAAAACATAGAAAAGCAATAGTCCGGGCCTGCGGTGGACCTTCAGGAACCCCCAGACCCGCTTCCGATACTGCTGCCGCAGTGCGCGGTCGGGGACTTGGCTCATCAAGCGGGCAAAGAGGCCAAGGGCCTCGATCAGGGATTGGATTTCCGACCGCAGCCAGCACGGCGAGATCCGCCACCAGCGGCGTTTGCTGGTAATTCCGATCTCGAAGGAGGGATCCAGAAAGAGCGCATCAGTTCGTGCGAAAAAGGCCTCGGGATCGTAGAGTTCCTTGAGCACCCGCAGGTAACCTTCGAGCAGTTCCTCGCGTCCGATCTGCAGCGGGATCACGTTGGTGCCAAACTCAGGCCGGTCGGCCGGGTCGAGCCGTCCCTCGCTTGCCAGCCGATCATGCAGGGGAGTTTTCGGGATCGCGCTGAGCATTCCGCTCATCGAGAAAGAAATCCGGCTGTTCTGGATGAACTCGATCTGACGATCGAAGATGCTCGAGTCATCGCTGTCGAATCCCATGATCATGCCGCACCAGACCTCCATGCCGGCGTCTTGAATGCGGTGCACCTTCTCCAGGAGAGTCCCGCCCTCGCGGACATTCTGGAATTTCTTGGTCTCCCGCAGCGCGTCCTCGCTGGGGCTCTCGATGCCGATGAAGGTCGCAATGAAGCTCGCTTCCACCATCAGGTCGAGCAGTTCCTGATCGTCGGCCAGGTCGATCGACGCTTCCGTAAACAGTGTCAGCGGATAGCCGTGTCGCTGTTGCCAGCCGATCACTTCGCGAAGGATCTGCTTGATCGCCTTCTTGTTGCCGATCAGGTTATCGTCCACGATGAAGACGATTCGCAAACCCGTCTTCCGAATCGCGTCGAGCTCGGCGAGCACCTGGGCGGCTGTCTTGATCCTGGGACGGCGGCCGAAGGTCACGATAATATCGCAGAACTCGCACTGGAACGGGCAGCCGCGCGAGAACTGGAGGCTGCCGAAGGCGTACCGTTTCATCTTCAGCAGGTCGAACCGCGGGGTGGGAACCTTGGTCATGTCCGTCTTTTCGAGCTGCTCGTAGCGGCACTGATGCAAGCCCTGCGCCCACTCACCAAGAAACTGCGGCCAGGTCTGCTCGGCCTCGCCAACGAAAACGACGTCCGCCAGGCCCTCGAAATAATTCTCTTGCACCGTGACCCAGGCACCACCCACCACGACGAAACAGCCGCGTTGCTTCAGCTCGGTGAGGATCTCGGTCATCCGGAACCGCTGCACGCTCATCCCGGTCACGCCCACGATGTCGGCCCGCGCACAGCGCTCCCAGTCGATCGGCTCGACATTCTCATCCACCAGGGTCACCGTATGTTCCGCGGGCGTGAGCGCCGCCAGCAGCGGCAGGCAGGCCACCGGCAGGTTTCCCGACTTGCCCATGAACGGCAACGCGTGCTCCATCCCCCAGTAGGACAGCTCAAAGCGCGGATTGATGATCACGATATCAGCCATTGTATTCTTGTCCCTTGATTTGCGGGATCTTGGCAACGAGGGTCATTGACGAGGAATAGCCAAGTATCGTAGCTTCACCAATCCGGTTGCGACAGCGAAAACCGAGAAAATTGTGGTAGGCCACCCCAAGCAACACGTCATGGATCAATGGAACAAGGCTCCCTTGACGTTCAACGTGGCTTTGCGAGATCCGGATTCGAGCTAGCAATAAATGCGCCACTCCATCTATCGGCAGGATGCCCCTTGACCACGACTCGGGGCCGGGGTACTGCCGCGCGGTTTGATTGACCAAACATTGCACATTCCGGATCGCTCCGCTCATGGAATCCGCGAATTCCACCAGGTCGCTCGAGCCGAATTCGCGGCCGGATTCAGCTCGATCATGTCAGGCTCTTCAATCCGCAAGACCTTGTCGATTTTCAAACGCACCAGTCAATTGATACAATCGATTCCTGGTTTGCCTTCTCCGCGCTTCCCCAGAGACCACGCATCCATGTCAAGGGCCGTTTCCGGGACATCCGCTTCTCAGGATCGCATCGAGGGGGGGATTCCGCCTTTCGAGCCTCCCGCCTGGCTGAGGAGCAGCCACGCCCAGACGATCGCCGGACAATACCTGGTCAATGGAGACTCACGGCTGGAGGCCACGGCCCACGAGGTCAAGCTCGAAGATGGCGACCGGCTCTGCGTGCTGGAGTCGGTGCCGAGGGGATGGAGTCTGGCAGACCCCGCAGCCGTCCTCGTTCACGGTCTTGCGGGTTGTGCCCGCTCGCCGTACATCGTCCGCTTCGCCCGGCGGCTGGTGCGACTGGGCGTCCGCGTGGTCCGGATGAACCTCCGAGGGGCGGGTGCTGGGTTTGGACTGGCCCGGGGTCTCTATCACGCCGGCCGCAGCGACGACCTGCGCTCCGTGATCGACTGGGTGTCGCGTCGAGTTCCCGGATCGCCCATTGCCCTCGCCGGGTTTTCGCTGGGCGCCAGTCTCGCACTCAAGGTGGCCGCGGAGGCCGCCGACCAACCCGTGAACGGGCTCGATTGCGTTCTCGCCGCCAATCCGCCGATCGATCTCTCGGCCTGCGCGGAAGCGATGAGGCGGCCGGAAAACCGGCTCTACAACTGGAACTTCGTTCGCCGGCTCCGCGCCGAGGTGACGCGGCTCCATCGCGTCTTCCCTGAGTTGGGCCCGCCGGGCTTGCAACAAGTTCGCTCGGTTTACGAATTCGACGACCGCTACACCGCGCCCCGCAACGGCTTCGCCTCGGCCCTGGACTATTACGCCCGCAGCAGTGCCCTGCCCCTGATCCCGCGGATCCGACTTCCGGGGCTTGTGATCCATGCTGCCGACGATCCGTTCGTCCCCGCAGCGCCCTTCCATAAAGTCCGGTTTCCTGCCAATCTGAGCCTTGAGCTGGTGCGGCAAGGAGGTCACCTGGGCTACATCAGCCGGGTGCCCTGGCAGGGTGATCGGCGCTGGCTGGAAACCCGAATGGCCGTCTGGCTGGCCGGGCGTTGGAGAATCTCGACCGTGCATCTTGACATCGCCTCGTCCTCGCGCGATCGGGCGAGGCCCAACCTGGGAGCTTGCAACCGCGATGCGTGACCTGCCCTTCAACAAGTACCGTGCCGCGATGGACGTCCTTCAGCGAGGCCACGATCTGCTGGTCGAAGGTCTGGCGGAGGAGGTCCTTGATCAACAAGAGTGTCTCCTCGAAGGGGGCTTCCAGCTCCACGAGTTTCTCGAATCGCAGGGCGCACGATTACATTTCCTCGGCTTGATCATGGGCCATCTCGAGCAGTCGGCAGAGATTCTCGAGGAGGAAGCCATGAGAAGGAATCAGCTCGCGGCCCCGAAACCGGATCCGACTCACTCCCGAAAGCGATCTCGCAATCGCAACTCGAGGGCTCCCAAGCCCCGCCGCCAGCCTCCGCCGAACTCCGAAGAGGCCGTGGACGATATTCCGTTTTGAGGAGCTCCATGGCCACGACCTCCAACTTACTCTCGCCGCTCAGGGGCGTAGGTCGACTTCGTGGAGTTTCCCTCGATCCTTCCTGGGCGTACCGATTGGCGGTGAGTAACGGCGCTAGATGGTCCACGCAAACTTGCCCGGTTTGACGGTGAGATCGGCAGGATAATCAGGAAGTGCGATGCGAGGGGCCGGTACGCTGGCTCTTGGGGATCTCGCCCCTGAGGAAAGCGCTCAGTTCCTCTTGGTCATCGAGGTCCAGCTCAAACGGAATCCAGTCACCGGTCGATTCGTCGAGGATCGCGGCTCGGGTCTTGCCCGTCAGATCCATCCGGGGGTCACACCAGACCAGCCGATCGCTTTCGTTGGTGAACCCGTGACCGTCCCATTGTCCGATGCCTCCCACGGCATCATGCAACGCACTGCGAACCGCGTAGACGGCGTCGAATGCGTCGGGGTGGGAGAGGATCGCTTCTGGATAGATGCGGATGGCATAGATGGCCCGGATGGTCTCCAGGTAATCGCTCAGCCAGCGAACCGCCGAGGGCGGGCCGCCGAAGTCCAGGCTGTCGATGAACTCGGCAACTTCTTCAGCAGCCAAGGTATTGGGAGCAAGCGGATTGCGCTCGACGGTCGCCCACACGTTGTGCTGCTCGTTAGGCTCAGGGCCGATGGCGAGATAATTGCCGAGCATCCCGGGGTGTTCGACCGACCAGACGGCGCCGTAGGGGACAGCCCGTTGCAGCATGGCCAGAGGAACATCCCGGTCATTGACGGTCAACAGGCGGAGATAATCACCCATCGGCCGGCTCCGTCACAAGGTTTCCAACGCCACTGACCGTTCCTCGCACCGAGTGCGACCGCGGGGAAAGCTCAGCGGTGGATGCGCCGGACCGATCCACGGTCCAGACATGCGATCGAAACCCTGTCAGGAAATAGATTAGCATCGCTCCATCGATCACGCAAGGGATGAGGAACACCAGAACATCATTCTGCAGGCGCGTACCGGCAAGCACACCGGCCATCAGGTTACCCAGCAGCGAGCCCAGTCCCGAAGTTAGTCTGATCCGGCCCGTTCGCTTCCCAGCCGTGCTCCGGCCTGTCATCATAAAGCATACACACAGTCCGCCAGCGATCGCCGGGCTTCCCTGGCCTTGCTCCAGAGGATCAACGTGACCATTCCGTGCTACCAGATACCGTACGCGATCGCCGGCGGTCCGGCGAACATGGCGCTGGATGAGGCGCTCTTGGAGTGGGTCGCCGGCCGGTCCGATGCCGTGTTCTTGCGTACCTACGGTTGGCTCGAACCCACACTCACACTGGGATATTTCCAGAGCCTGAGCGAGGCCCTGGCTGAGCCGCGCTGGCAATGGGTTCCTCTGGTTCGCCGCGCCACCGGAGGGGGGGCGATCTGGCACGATCACGAGTTGACTTACGCCGTCGTCCTTCCCGCCCACCATGCCCGGGCTCGGCCGAGCGCGGCGCTCTACCAGGCGGTTCACGCGGCCATCGCCGCGACTCTGCGCGCGCAGGGGTTGGACGCTTGCCGACGAGCCGCCTTCGAATCCGCGCCGCACCGCGCCGCGGAACGATCGCCGCGTCGTCCCTTTTTGTGCTTTGCCGACCGTGACCCCGAGGATATCGTGAACAGTGGCTTCAAGGTGGTGGGAAGTGCTCAGCGACGCCGCGCCGGGGCAATCCTCCAACACGGTTCGTTGCTCCTCAAGCAGTCAGACAGGACCCCCGAACTCCTGGGAGTCTGCGACCTGGCCGGAGTCTCCCAGGACCCTCGCTTTTGGTCTGGACTTGTCCAGGAGAAGATTGCCCGGGCGCTGGAGCTCCAGCCGGTCGCATGCGATCTGCCCGCCGCCGTCAGCCGCAGGGCCGCCGAGCTGGAAGAAAACGTTTATCGGGTCGCCGCCTGGACAGGACGGCGCTGAACTCTGCCACACCAAGCTTGACGGCCGAGCGACTTTCAAGAAAGAGCAGCCCAAACGATGTGTTCCGAGAATCCGACGTCGGCAAGTGTGCCCGGGATCTTGGAACTCCGAAACATTCAGTTACAATGAGGGTGAGTGCCTGGGTGGAAATCTCCTCCAAAACACTTTGGATTTCGAGTTGAGACCGATATCAGGTCCGCGGGGGAGCCGGCTTCGGGTCCGGTTGTTGTTGCTCGTCGCGCCTTTTCGGGACAAGCTGGA
The DNA here is from genome assembly GCA_019237095.1 of Planctomycetaceae bacterium. Taxonomy (GTDB): domain Bacteria; phylum Planctomycetota; class Planctomycetia; order Isosphaerales; family Isosphaeraceae; genus Aquisphaera. The sequence goes on along the minus strand of JAFAHT010000008.1, from coordinate 13,894 downwards.
CGGTCAGGCCAACGTTCGTGCCCGAGAGCGTGGGGCCTTTCTCCGTGGGTCGATACCGTGGTGCGAGATGACGCTGGTCATGATCGTTGTTGACCGCAAAGGTCAGGACGGTTTCCATGAGCATGAAAGTGCAGTTGATTGTCGTCCGAGGCAAGCCCGAAGGGAAGGTGATCCCCCTGGCTGGCCCCAAGTTCAAGATCGGCCGCGGTGAAACGTGCCACCTGAGGCCAAATAGCGAACAGGTCAGCCGTGAACACGCGGAATTCACGATCGAATCAAGCGCCGTGATCGTCCGCGACTTGGGTAGCCGGAATGGAACGCTGGTCAACGGCAAAGCCCTGACAACCGAGGCGTGTAAGCTCAAGGATCGCGACCTGGTCCAGGTGGGGCCGCTCACCTTCGCAGTCTCGATCCACGATGCCCCCAGGGCCGCGGCCAAGCCCGCGACACTTCCGACGGCGTCCCCGGCTGCATCCGCGGAAGTGGCTCAGGCCAAGGCCAAACCCTCGCCGGACGATGTTCCCGCCGAAGACATCGACTCGTGGCTCTGCGGCGACAACACCAACACAACGGTCGACCAGCCCACGGTTGTTTACGGCGGCGATACGATCACCATCGCCGCCTTCCGTGATGCCCAGGGCCCACCCGCTCAACCAAGCAAGCCCCCCTCGGTCGCCGATGATGCGGAGTATGAACGCCAGACCGAGACAGAGGAGATGGAAACCCAGGATGACCAGGCCGGTGACGAGGAAACCGGCGACGAGGAAGCCGAGGACGAAGAGGCCGCGGCCGAGCAAAACCTTGAGGAAGAGCTCATGGACCCATCCAACCCGTTCTATCTTGCCAAGAAGGCACAGAAAGAGCAGAGCAAGGCAGGGGCAGCCGTTGGCGGGCCTCACAAGCCGGGATTCAAGAACAGCAGCGACGCGGCCAACGACATCCTCCGAAAACTGATGGAACGCCGCCGCGCTTCCAAGTCCTGAACCCTCCTGACCGTGAGGGATTCGCCGATTCATGACCACCGACGATCCCTCGCTCGCGGGCTCAACGATCCTGCCCGTGCAAGAGGGGCTGGAGCGACTGATCGAACGGCTCGAGCATATAGTCGTCGGTCAGCGAACGCTCCTCGACCGGCTGGTGATCGCTCTCCTGGCCGGCGGCCATGTCCTGATCGAGGGCGTTCCCGGCCTGGCCAAGACCCGGGCCGTACGAGCTCTCGCGCAGGCCCTCGATTTGCCGTTCCGGCGGATCCAGTTCACCCCGGACCTGCTGCCCGCCGACCTTACGGGCACCCAGATCTACCGGCCGGCAACCGGCACATTTGACGTCCGCCCGGGCCCCATCGTTACCAGCGTGCTGCTCGCCGACGAGATCAATCGGGCCCCGGCCAAGGTCCAGAGCGCGCTGCTGGAAGCCATGCAAGAAGGCCAGATCACAGTGGGTGACGAGACACTCGTCCTGCCCGAGACCTTCTGGGTACTGGCCACCCAGAACCCGATCGAGCACGAGGGAACGTATCCCCTGCCCGAGGCCCAGCTTGACCGGTTCCTGATGAAGCTCGTGGTCGGTTACCCAGACCGCGATTCCGAGCTGGCGATGCTGGAGCTACCCAGCGTGACCGAGACGACCCACAGCGAGTCATGGACCGGCGACAAGCCCTCCCTGTTCGGCCCGACGGACGTGCTTGCGTTCCGCAGGCTGACCGCGTCGATCCGGGTCGCACCCGCGATCAAGGCCTACGTGGTCGATCTCGTCCGCGCGACCCGCGACCCAACCGCCTACGGTCTGGGTCTGGCACCTTTGCTCGAGCTGGGCGCCAGTCCACGGGCCACGATTGCCCTGATCCGGGCCGCGCGCGGACATGCTCTGCTGGCACGTCGAGACTATGTGACCCCGCACGACGTCAAGACACTGGCCCGTGACGTCATGCGGCACCGGATCATGATCAGCTACGAGGCCGACGCCGAGGGCCTCTCCGCCGACGACATCCTGGGACGCATTCTCGACCATATCCCGGTGCCGTGATTGGAAGCCGGGCTCTTGACGTTCAGGAGGTGGCCGGCTTGAGGACCGAAGTGCCGGGGTTTCGCTCAACATGCTGGTCGGCGTGGCGCGTTTCCGGCAGTCGCGAGAGCCAGAACCAGTAGACGAACCCGCCCAGAAGAAGCACCAGGCTGATGTTCTGTGAGATGGTTAGCCCTGCAAAGAAAACCCCTTCGTCGTTACGCAGATACTCGATCAGGAAACGAGTGATCGGGTAGGTGACCATCAGCAGGCCCATGACCTCTCCATCGCGCCGACGCAGGGGATAGAAGGCCCAGAGCAACATCAGGATGACCAGGGAATCAAGGGACGAGTAGAGCTGGGTCGGATGGAGCGGCAGGGACTGGGTGGCATTGGCGGGGATCAAGCCCCGGACGGATTCGTAGTCCCAGGGAGGGGAAGGCTTGGGAAACGATACGGCCCACGGTAGGTTGCAGACGTCCCCGTAGCAGCAGCCATTGAGGAAGCAACCGAGGCGGCCAAAGAACGTTCCGACCATGATCGCCGGCGCGATGGCATCAAGGTATGGACGCAGTGGAAACGGCCGGAAGTGGCGATAGACGAAAAAGGCGATCGACCCACCCAGTACCCCGCCGTAGTAGACGATTCCGCCTTTCCAGTATTGAAGCACATCGAGCAGGCTGTTGATGCCGCGGCCCCAGTACTGAAAGCAGTAAAAGAGCCGGGCTCCCACCAGTCCGATGAAGAAGAGCCAGAACGCCATGTCCAGGATGACGTCGGGATCCAGCTTCTCCCGGCGGGCCCGCCAGGTCGCCAGCCAGGTCGAGCCAATGAACGCCAGTACCAGCATGACGCCGTAACCGAAGACCTTGACGCCGCCGAAGATCGGGATGGTGAACAAAACCTGTCGCATGCGCGAATCATCCTCTGAGTGGCGACCAATCGGCGGCGGGTGCGGCGGGCCAGTCGGCTCAGTGTGGTTCCAGCACGGAAAAGAATCCCGGCTCGCACGCCTGTGCGATTGGAGGATAATCGATTCGCTCCACGATCTGGTTCTGCTGATCGAGGGCGACAACCCGGGGCTGGTGACCATCAAGCTCTTCGGTTTCGAGCTCGGTAAATGCCATCACGATGACTCGATCGCCCACGGAACCAAGCCGGGCCATCGCCCCGTTGAGCTCGATCGATCTTGAACCACGCCGCCCGGGCAAAACGTAAGTTTGAGCCCTTAAACCGGTTGCGACGTTGCTCACGAGAATCGCCTCGTACGGAACGAGCCCGACGGCGTCCATGAGGTTCGGATCGATCGTCAGACTGCCATGATAATGGAGGTCGCTCCGAGTCACCGTGGCGAGATGGAGCTTGCTTTTGAGCAACGTGAGCCGCATGGGCGTGACTGTCTCACTCCGTCAGGATCAGGTTGTCGATAAGCCGGGTCGACCCGACCCAAGCTGCCACCAGCGCCACCGCACGGCGCTCCAGCTCAATCACAACAAGGGATTCGAGAGAATTGGCATCGGCCACCTCGACGTAGTCTAGCTTGACCGACAACTCCAATGATATCGTCCGGTCAAGAATCTGTCGAACCCGGTTGGCATCGCGTTCGCCGCCGGCGACCGAGTCTCGCGCGTGTTGAAGGGCGCGAAACAGCACGGAGGCCGCCTTGCGCTGGGCGGGGTCAAGATAGCGGTTCCGGCTGCTCATGGCCAGTCCATCCTGCTCGCGGACGGTCGGTACGACGACCAGCTCGACCGGAACGTGCAAGTCCTCGATCATCCGGCGGATCAAGAGTTGCTGCTGGTAATCCTTCTGGCCGAAAACAGCCAGGTCCGGGCGAACGATCTCGAATAGTGCGAGAACGACCGTGGCCACGCCTCGAAAGTGGTCCGGACGGCTGGCGCCTTCCAGCATGTGGGAAAGCCCTGGCACCTCGACGAAGGTTGCCGACCGGCCGCGCGGATAGATGGTTGCCTCCGTCGGCACGAAGACGAGGTCCGCGCCAGCCGCGTCGCACCTGCGGAGGTCTTCCAGGAGTGTCCTGGGGTAATGCGTCAGATCCTCGTTGGGGCCGAACTGCGTAGGATTGACGAAAATTGAAACGACGACCAGTCCAGCCTCTGCCCGGCACCGCTCGATCAGCCGGGTGTGCCCCTCGTGCAAGGCCCCCATCGTCGGCACGAAGCCCACGCGCCGGCCAGACCCGCGAGCCGCGGCGACGGCTTCACGAACCCTCGCGATCGATTCCAACGGCTCGAGCACCCGATTTCCTCCGCTGGCGGATGGCAAGGGATGCACGGCCACTCGCCACTCGCCACTCGCCGCTCACCACTGCGTTTCAACTGCGATGCGGACAGTTGGGATTGTTCAAACAGCTTTCGGGAATCAGGAGATCATTGAGGATTTCTCCTCCCAGGATCGTTTTGGAGACGATCCGGGGTACGTCTTCTGTGGTAACCCTGCCATACCAGATTCCCTGGGGATAGATCACGACCGTCGGTCCGTGCTCGCACTGGTCGAGGCAGCCCGCATGATTGGCCCGGGCCAGGGACCCGAATCCGGCCTTCCGGAGCTCGAGCTTGAAAGCATCCTTGAGCGTCTGGAGGCCCGCCGGATCGCAGCAACGCCGCTTGTGGCCAGGGTCGCGGACGTTACCGCAGACGAAAATGTGGTGCGTGAAGGAAGGCATGTTTCGAGCCATGAAATGTGGTTAAAAAGCGCTGCGACGGGCCAAGGAATAACGCTCCGCCGCATCGGGACCGTCACCGACAGGATAGCATCCGCACGAATCCCTCGTCAGTCCCTTTCTCGATCAGGGGAAGCCCGGGTTCGCGTCTCCGGCCGGAAGTTTCCGAGAGTCACTGGAACGTCGATCCGGATTTGCACTCCGGTTATACTGACGGAATTGAAGGCGAAACAGGCCGCACGTCCCGAGAGGGGCTGCCGTGAATTCCTCTCCGAACCCTGACCAGCCGCCCCCTGCGCAGCCGATCTCCGACCATCGGGAGCCGGCTTCGGTCGCAGCAGTCGACTGGCTGGAACTCTTGAACGATCCCGAAGATTCCCTGGGAATCCGCAGCCGGTGGCTCTGCCGCCTGCTGGAGACCGGTCCCCAGCCCTTCGCCATGATCGATCTGCAGCAGCGGATCATCCAGGCCAACGAGGCGTTCGGCGAGCTCGTCGGATACTCTCGTGTCGAGCTTCTGGGCATGTCGATCATGGACCTTACGGCGCCGCAGTCGCTGGCCGTCACCCGGCGGTACCAATCCGAGGTACTGGCCACAGGTAAGAATGAGCGGGTCATCAAGAACTATCGCCACAAGGATGGAAGTCTGGTTCCCGTGGAGCTGATGGTCGATGTCTTCCGCGATGACGCCGGCCAGCCCCAAGGCCTTTATGCCTTCATCACCGACATCTCCGAGCGAGTGAAGGCCGAGCAGGCCATGCGGAATTCCGAGCAGCTTTATCGCGAGCTCTACGACGACGCGCCGGTTGGGTATCACGAGATCGACCTTGACACCCGAATTGTCAACATCAATCGAACAGCTTGCGAGCTTTTGGGTTACGACAGCAAAGAACTGCTCGGCAGGTCCGTCCTGGAGATCATTGCGCCTGCGGAGAGGGCCGCCGCCGACCATAGCCTCATAGATAAGCTGGCCGGCACCCGGCCCCTGGTTCCTTACCAGCAGGTCCTGGTGACACGGGACGGGCGCGAGCTGGTCGCTGAAATTCAGGAGCGCGAGCGCCGCGGCGAGCATGGTCGGATCGCGGGCCTGCGCAGCGTTCTCCAGGATATCTCCAAGCGCAAGCAAACCGAGGCCGCTCTGGTCGAGTCGGAACGCCGCGCCAGGGCCCTGTTCGATGGGATCCACGACGCGGTCTTCGTGCACGATCAGGAAGGGCGGATCCTCGACGCCAATCCCGCCGCCTGCCGGCAGCTCGGCTATTCGCGCGCGGAATTGCTGAGAATGACGACCAGCCAGATTGAGGTCCCCGAATTCGCCGCGGGTTTTCAGGAACGGCTGCGGCAGCAGCTCCGGGAGGGCACGCTGAGCTGCGAGGGTCTGCACCGCACCAAGAACGGTCGAATCATTCCGGTGGAAGTCACGACCTCGACGATCCAGTTTGATAACCAGGTTGCTGTGCTGGCCATTTTGCGCGATATCACCGAGCGCAAGGTACTGGAGCGAACCCGGCGTGAATTCGCCGAGGCCCAGATGCGGAACGCTCAGGAGATGGAGTTCAAGAACCGGGCACTCTCCGAGTCCGAGGCGCGGTATCGCCAGCTTGCCGAGGGAAGCCTCGACGCCATCGTGGTGGCCGATGGAGAAGGCCGCATCAACCTGTTCAACCCGGCGGCCGAGAAGATCTTCGGCTACGATTCCCGGCAGGTTCTCGATCTGCCCCTGGAGCGACTGATCCCAGGTGTCTTTCCGGCCCAGGAAGAACCCGGATCCGATTCCGGCATTCTGCCTGTGGGGGTCGCGGCGGCCAGCGGCGGCAACGCCGTCGCTGTTGCGAATCTGCCCGGTGACCTGGAAGATCCAGCAGTCGCGTCCTGCCGCCAGGGACGACCTGGCGATCGGACGCTCCGGCTGTCGCCGATCGTGGGCAAGACGGTGGAGCTCACCGGCCGCAGACAGGACGGCACCGAGTTCCCGCTGGAGCTCTCCCTGAGCGCCGTGGAGATGAACGGCCGGCCCCAGTACATAGGCTCGATCCGCGATCAGACCGAGCGGCAGCGCATGCGCGCGATGCTCGCACACACGGACAAGCTTGCCTCCATCGGCCTGCTGAGCGCCGGCGTCGCCCACGAGATCAACAATCCCCTGGCCTATGTGCTAAACAACCTGGTCGTGCTGCAACGCGAGGTGAGGGACCTGCTGGAGATGGTCCAGCTTTACGAGTGGGCCCGAAAATCGCTCGAGCCGACGGTTCAGCAGTCCTTTCAGCGAATCGACGACTTCGCCGGCGAGATCGATTGGCCGTACATCCGCGACAACCTTGACCCGATGATCGAGCGCACGCGGGTGGGGGTCAAGCGGGTCGCCAGCATCGTCGAGAAGATGCGGGGGCTCGCCCGGACCTCGCCCCCGAAGTGGGAAACATTCTCGCTCGCGGACCTGGTGGACAACGCGCTGGAGATGATGCGCGGCCGGCTCAAACATCAACGCGTCGAGGTTTCGGTCAAGATTCACGACGTGACGCGAATCGAGTGCGTGCCCGATCAGATTGGCCAGGTTCTGCTCAATCTGCTCATCAACGCACTGCAGGCGATCGAGGGCTCGGGCCGCCAGGAGGGTGGGCGGATCGAGGTCGAGGGGCGCCTGATCGGCCCATGGGTCGAGATCTCCGTGCGCGACAACGGTCCCGGCATCGAGCCGGAACATCGCGAGCGGCTGTTCGATCCTTTCTTCACGACCAAGCCCGTGGGCGAAGGCACGGGGCTGGGACTGGCGATCAGTCACGGCATCATTTCCGGCCATGGCGGCCGGATCGAGGTCGAGAGCCGACAGGGCGCGGGGAGCTGCTTCCGGATCCTGCTGCCGCAACACCCTCAGTCCATTCCGCCGCCTCAGGCGAATTCCTCGATTCCCCCACCCCTTCCAGCATGACCGGACGCGCGTCGCGTGATACAATCGTATGTTCCAAAGCGCCTTCGTTCCGAATCGAGGCCGATGGCGCCCTTGCGTGGGCCGAGCCCGGGTTCACCGCTGCCGTGGTGCCAGGTGCTGGGCTCTGGACCGTGTCCCTCGGTTCGTCCACCCCTGGTGGATACGCATGCCGCCCCAGCACGGTCGAGTCCCGCTTGCGGAGGGTCTGACAAGCATCATGGCCAGAACCAAGCACTGCCTCCTGATCGTGGACGATGAGCCCAATGTCTGTGACTCCGTGCATGACCTGTTGCGTCGTGAGTTCCATGTCCTGAAGGCCCACAGTGCCGACGAAGGATATCGGCTGATGCAAGAAGAGGAAGTGCACATCGTGATGTCGGACCAGCGCATGCCCCAGATCTCCGGCGTGGAGCTGCTCACCAAGGTCAAGGTGCGTTGCCCGCAGGCAATCCGGATGCTCTTCACGGGATTCGCCGACCTCGAGTCGGTCATCGCGGCCATTAATCAAGGTCAGATCTTCCAGTTTGTGCGCAAACCCTGGCAGCCCGAAGAGCTCCAGATGGCTGTGCGCTACGCGGCTGCGGAATATGACCGGCTGGAGACGATCGCTCGCGAGCGAGAGCAACTGCTCGCTGAGATCAATGGACTGGAAAACCGCCTCTCCGCACTCGAGTCCGAAGTTCACCGGCTCCGGCTCCACGACTTACCCAAAGACTCGCCACGAACGCCTGAGTCTCCGGAAGCGCCACTTTGAATCGCGAGTATATCAGGTAAGTGATCGGAACCGGCAAACACACGCAAATTGGGCAAACCTCATAAGAGGAAGGCAAAAGCATTTCCCGGGCAACATTTCTGAACTATAATCAAACTTCTTTGGACATCGGCCACCGGCTCCGGTGGCGGAGCCCTCAGGGGTCGGGAGCCAGCTTTGAGTCAGTGCTCGTGGCCGGCGCTTCTTCACGGAGGACATGTTACCCGTCGCAAGCGTTGTGCGTCTGCATCATTATGACCCAGTATTCAATGGAAGAATATCGAAACTCCCTGGAGAATTGCTGCTATTTCAGCGTTTTTTGCACTTGCAGCATTTTCTTCTTGACTCGGTGTCTCGAGACGGTCAGGATATGGGACTGAGAACTGCTTACCGGTCCCAGCAGGTGAACGATGGTCGACATGATTCTGGAAAACTACAGCAAGGTCCTCGAGTCGACGCTGAGGCTGTAGCAGGAGGCGCTGCGAAATTGGACGATGCAGTGGTCGCCGTTCGCGACTCCGGTGTGTTTGAGCTTGCGTTGAGTGAATAATCTTACCCAAAACCGTATGATGAAAGAGAGTGAGTCAAAGGTGCCGCGGCATTCCGGAACGATGGGGGCGAAGTCGGACGCCTTCCTGGTCGGAACTCGAATGGCGGTGGAAAGCAGTAAGCAGGCGTTAATTCGACCCGGACGAAACGAGCCGGAGGCCTGGGACAGAACGACCCGGGCCGGGCCAGGCGGCCTTGCATTTGGGGGGCGGAGCGTACCGGATGGAGCAGAGGCGGCACACCTTATTGATCGTCGATGATGAAGTGGACGTCCTGGAAAGCCTGAGGCACCAGTTTCACCGTACGTACAGGGTGCTCACTGCCGCGTCCGGCGGTCAGGCGATCTCCGTGCTGGACACAAACGAGGTGCAACTGATCCTCTCCGACCAGCGGATGCCGGGGATGCAGGGCGATGCGTTTCTCAGCGAGGCCCGCCGGCTTCAGCCCGATACCATCCGCATGCTCTTCACCGGCTATGCTGACATCCAGGCCGTGATTAACGCGGTCAACCAAGGGCACATCTTTCGCTACATCCTCAAGCCCTGGGATACCGTGGAACTGGAGGGAATCATGCGCCAAGCCGCCGAGCAGTATGACCTGCTGGCCGAACGGAAGCGGTTGATCGCCGAGCTCAAGGCGGCCAACGCCCAACTGTTGCACGCCAACGAAGAGCTGGCGCGGGCCGGCCAGCTCAAGACGGCCTTCATCGAGGTCGCCAGCCACGAGTTCAACACGCCGATCACCCTGGTGCTGGGCCTGACGGAGCTGCTCAAGATGGCCAATCCGAACCCAGCCGATGACGAGCGGGAGATTCTCCGGCAGATCACGGCGAGTGGCCGGCAGCTCTCACGTCTGGTCACGAGCATGCTGACACTGTTGCGCGCCGAGGATTTCCGCCGCACCCTCCAGCGTAGCCCGGTGGAGCTGAGCAGCCTGATCCAGAACGTGGTCGATCAAGTCCGCCCGTTCATCCACGCACGACAACTCCACCTCCACCTGGCCGTGGCCGGAGACCTGGGCACCTTCGAGATCGATGCCGACAAGATCAGCGCCGTGCTCGTCAACCTGCTGACCAACGCCATCAAGTTCACGCCCGACCAGGGCCAGATCGAGCTGTCCGCCGAGCTTGACGACGGCGACGAGGCCCGGATTTGCGTCGCCGACCGTGGCGTCGGTCTCGAGCCGCAGGCCCTCAAGCATCTGTTCCAGCCGTTCTTCACCCAGTTCGATCCCAGCCGGCATTCCTCAGGCGACTTCGGTTTTTGCAAGCGAGGGCTCGGCCTGGGCCTAAGCATCAGCAAGCAATTCGTTGAGATGCACGGCGGTGAGATCTCGGCGGAGAGCGCTCCGGCCGACGGCACGCGCATCACGGTTCGCCTGCCTCGCCGCGCGAGAACTCCCGGCGCGAAGACGTGCTATCCCTCGCCCCCGTCCCTGGAATCGTACCAGGAGGCATCGACCTAGACACGGGATTGCCGACCCACCCACCCCTGCGGGGCGTGGGCCCGGCCCGGCCGCTCGGAGTTGATCTTCTGGTCCCGTTCGACTTTTTCCCGAGGATGTCAGATGCCCATAGCGCTGATCGTCGAAGACGAACCCGAAGCCAACAAGCTCCTGGGAATGCTGCTCCGGCTTCGGGGGTACCAGACCGAGTCAGCGTTCACCGGCAAGGAAGCCCTGCATCTTGTCGCCAAGGCGCAGCCGGACATCATCTTCCTGGACCTGATGCTTCCCGACCTCAATGGCTATGAGATCTGCAAGATTCTCAAGTCGTCCAGGGGAACGAGCTTGATCCCACTGGTCGTCATCACCGCTCGGATCGCGGACGAGAACCGGATCGAGAGCTTCTGCATCGGAGCCGATGACTACATCGCCAAGCCATATACTCCCGGCCAGATCTTCCAGGCGGTCGAGCAGGCCGTGCACTGGTTCGACCGGAGCCGTTCGGGACAGATTCAGGCCAGTGTTTCCTTCGACCACGGCGACGACGGCGAGATCCTCCGCCGCCTGGGACAGTTTCGCAGCCTGGTGTTCGCCCGCACCGCGCTGAGCCTAGAAGCCGTCGCGCAGCTCTGCCGTGCCATCAAGGAAATCTGGTGTGTGGCCGACGAGTGGGCGAGCGGCTGCCCAGGCGCTCACATCACGACCCTGACATACACGCTCACGGCCGAACGGCTAGTCCTGGAATTCCGCGACGCCGCGGGCTGGCTGGGAAGGGTTCCGATCCTCGCCGAAGACCCGACCAGTGGGGTGAGCATCGCCGGGTTCGACCATGTCGCCATCGACGAGTCCGACCGCTCGGTCAGGTTCGTCAAGGACTTTCCCGCGACCTGAGCGGCAACCGCTCAAGAGGGGGCAGACCTCATGCAGAGAGCCCAGGAAAACCTGGGGGATCAACCGGCAAGGGACACCCCATGCGCCGTTCTGAACGCCGACCTCGTGCTGCTGCTCTGCCTCGAGGCGTGGGGCTTCACCGACCTTGCCAGGTCGAACCGTTCCCCGTGGCGCTGGCTGGATTCGCAGTGGCACGATCGCCTGGACGATGCCAGGCGTAAGCTCGGCCCGCACGGCGCTGAGCATGCACTCAACCTCCTGCGACATTCCCATCGTTTCCAGTGCCGTGCCGACCCGGGACGGGTCCACTCGACCTGGTGGATCCGCGCGTTGCAGGATGAGTCGCCGGCCGTCAGGCGATTCATCGCACTGCACGGGCCCGCTCAGCTCAGTGCAGCCGCGCGCGAAGGGCCGGGAAGCGGTCGAAAGCCACCATCCCGATCCGGCGGTCGCCGGCTGGGTCCCTTCCCTCTCGACCGAGCGCCTGGTCGGGGGAGAACCCGTTCGGTCCGATGAGCCGCCGGTGATTGTCGCGCTCGCGGCACTTTCGTCCCGGGAGCTCTACCGCCTGAGTCATGCCACCGGACAGGCCAAGGCTGTGCTGGCGGGGATCCTGCGGAGCGTCAGCGGTGGCGCGATCCAACTCCCCCTGTTCCCTATCAAAAAGTAGGCGGTGCGTCGGGGTCTCTGTTCATGATCGTGCTGGCATCGGGGGGATGCTGTTGGCAGGCGAAGGCAGCGTCCCCCTCTATGCCGCGTGTTTCGCCTACTTCCGGATGGGCTTGGGATCAGCGCTGGGTTCACTCCTCTGCGCCTGCCTGCTGTTGCTCAAAGCGGCGGAGCCGGATCAGCACGCTGAGATCTTCGAGCGTGGAAGTATCGCCGGTGCTCTCAACTCCCGCTGCGATGTCCCGCAACAGGCGTCGCATGATCTTGCCGCTCCGAGTCTTGGGGAGAGCGTCCGTGAAGTGGATATCGTCTGGCCGAGCGAGTGCTCCGATCTCCCTGGTCACGTGGTAACGCAGTTGGTGACGCAAGATTTCGCTGGGAGAGTGTCCCGATTCGAGGGTCACGAAGGCGACGATAGCCTGTCCTTTCAGCTCGTCTGGCTTGCCCACCACCGCCGCCTCGGCCACAGCCGGATGGCTGACCAGGGCGCTTTCGACCTCCATGGTCGAAAGGCGGTGACCGGCAACGCTCAGGACGTCGTCGACGCGCCCCATGATCCAGTAGTTTCCCTTCTCGTCGCACCGCGCCCCGTCGCCGGTGAAGTAACTGCCCGGGATATAGCCCCAGTACTCGGTCTTGTACCGAGCGTCGTCTCCGTACAGGGTGCGGAGCATCGCCGGCCAGGGTTGCGTGATGACGAGGAATCCTCCCTGATTGGTTGCGACAGGCTGTCCATCCTTGGTGACGATCTCCGGGACGATCCCCGGCAAGGGACGGGTGGCGGATCCGGGGATCGTGGGGGTCGCTCCAGGGAGGGGAGAGATCATGATCGCCCCGGTCTCGGTTTGCCACCAGGTGTCGACGATCGGGCAGCGGCCCCGGCCGATGACGTTGTGATACCACATCCAGGCCTCGGGGTTGATTGGTTCACCCACGGTGCCCAGCAGGCGGAGGCTTGATAGATCGTGCTTTCTGGGAAACCGCTCGCCCCATTTCATGAAGGCCCGGATGGCTGTCGGCGTGGTGTAGAGGATCGTGACCCGATGGTCCTCGATGATCTTCCAGAACCGCCCTTCGTCGGGCCAGTTCGGGGCCCCTTCGTACATGACGCACGTCATGCCCAGCGCGAGCGGACCATAGACGACGTAGGAGTGTCCTGTGACCCAGCTCACATCGGCAGTGCACCAGAAGGTGTCGTCGGTCTTGAGGTCGAAGACCCACTTGCTGGTAAGCGCGGTCCCCAGCAGATAGCCGCCGGTGGTGTGCAGGACGCCCTTGGGCTTGCCGGTGGCACCCGATGTGTAGAGGATGAACAGGGGATGCTCACTGTCCACGGGCTCCGGGGGGCAGTCGATCGACACATTTGCTTCCAGCTCATGCCACCAATGGTCCCGGCCGTGCGACCAATCGATCTCCAGTCCGGTCCGCCGATAGACTACCACGTTCTCGACAGTGGGGCACTCGGCCACGGCAATATCGGCGTTGACTTTGAGGGGAAAAAAGGTCTTGCCCCGTCGGTAGCTGCCGTCGGCCGTGATCAACACCTTGGCCCGGCAATCATGGATCCGGCCAGCCAAGGCCTCGGCACTGAACCCGCTGAAGACCACCATGTGCGGTGCGCCGATCCGCGCGCAGGCCAAGATGGCGATCACCAGCTCCGGGATCATCGGCAAGTAGATCGCGACGACGTCTCCCTTCTTGATCCCCAGGCTCTTGAGGACGTTGGCAAATTTCGAGACATCGCGCAGCAGGTCCTGATATCGCAAGACCCGGCGCTCGCCCGGCTCACCTTCCCAGATCAGGGCGGCCCTGTTTTTGCCTGGTCCCGTGCAATGCCTGTCGATGCAGTTGAACGCAGCATTGAGCTGGCCTCCGAGAAACCACTTGGCGAACGGCTGGTTCCACTCCAGCACCTTGTCCCATGGTTTGAACCAGGTGAGCAACTGCGCCTGCTCTCCCCAGAACCCTTCGGGGT